>CAZXNG010000153.1:0-3473 GCA_964642065.1 uncultured Halobacteriales archaeon | reverse complement strand
GGACCATCGGCTCCTTGCCTTGTGCACCGTAGTCGACGACCGCGTCGGGCGTGCCTTCGGCGGCGGCGAAAGCCTGCTCCGCCGACCACTCCATAGTCGAGGCGTCTTCGGGTTCTCCTCCGCGGTCGAACTCGACCGCGTCCCACCTGATTTCGACGGCTTCCCGCACCTCGGAGGTGTTCCGGACGTTGCAGGCCGCCTGCACCGAGGGGTCGTGCTCCCTGACGGCGAGCAGGAAACGGGCGACGTGTCCGGACGCGGCCCAGTCGACGCCGTGGGCAGCGACGCCGTCGGAGGTGCGGGTGAGCCTGCCTTCGAACGCGGCTACGTCGTCCTCCGACAGCGCGTAAGGCGTGGCGACGCCGAAGTTCAGGCCTACCTCGGGCACGAGAGGTGAGACGTCGGCGTCCTCGAACGCACCCAGCGTCTCCGCGACCTCGTCCACGACACGTCCGCGTGACGCCTCGTTCCGGAGGTCGACGAGGTGGTGGACGGGTCCGGCACCGTCTCCGAGACGGTGGGCGTACCTGATTGCGCGGTGGACGAGGTCCTCGGCTGCGGCGACGGCGTCGACTATCTCCGCTCCGGCGGCGAGCTCCGCCGCTATCGCCGACGAGAGCGTGCATCCTGTTCCGTGGGTGTCCTCGGTGTCGACGCGGGGTTTCCGGAGCTCGGTCGCCCCGTCACCCGTGTGCAGAACGTCGACGACGCCGTCGGATTCGAGGTGTCCGCCCTTGACGAGGGCGGCGTCGGCGCCGAGGTCGACGAGGTGTGCCGCCGCCTCCTCCGCGGCTTCGACGGAGTCGACATCGACCTCCATCAGCACCTCCGCCTCCTGGGCGTTGGGTGTGACGAGCCTGGCTTCTGGTACTAGCCGGTCGCGCACCACCCTTTCGGCGTCCTCGCTCAGCAGGCGGTCGCCGCTCTCCGCCACCATCACGGGGTCGACGACGGTCGGCAGGTCGTGCTCCGCTATCTCGTCGGCGACGACCTCTACGACGTCGGCTTCGCCGAGCATGCCGGTCTTCGCCGTCGCGACCGGCAGGTCGTCGACGACCGCGTCGATCTGACTGGCTACGAACTCGGGTGGCACGGGTTCGACGTCCTGCACGCCGACGGTGTTCTGCGCCGTCAGCGCGGTTACGGCGGACGTCCCGAACGCTCCGCAGGCCTCCATGGTCTTGAGGTCGGCCTGTATCCCCGCGCCTCCACCGCTGTCGCTTCCGGCTACCGTGAGGGCGACGGGTGGCTGTTCCATGTGGGTGAGGTAGCGCTCCAGATGTTATAGCGCTTCGGTATCAGCGGGTTATATCGGTGGTCTCTCGGTCTCCCCACCATCCGTCTGCTTTTAGTCGAAGCCCCTCCTGGGTAGACCATGGAGATGCTGGTCGTCGGCGGAGCCGGCGCCATGGGCGGCTGGTTCGTCGACTTCTTCGGCGAACGCGGCCACACCGTCAGCGTCAGCGACCCCGACGCCGACGACTCCGTCCCGCTCGAGCGGGCGGACGACTTCGACGCCGTGGTCGTCGCCGTCCCCATCGACGTCACAGTCGACGTCGTCGAGGACGTCGTCGAAAGAATGGTCTCGGGTCTGCTGATGGACGTCACCAGCGTGAAGCAGGAGCCCGTCGAGGCGATGCACGACGCGTCGGAGGACGTCGAGGTGCTGGGTACTCATCCGATGTTCGGGCCCTCGGTGCGGTCGATGCGCGGACAGTCTGTTATAGTCGTGGAGGAGCGTCCGGGTCCGCTGTCGAAGGAGGTAGTCGGGGAGTTCGAGGACGCCGGCGCCAACGTACAGCGCGCCACCGCGGAGGAGCACGACGAGATGATGGCGGTGGTGCAGGGGCTGACTCACTTCAGCTACGTATCCATCGGACGCGCGCTCCAGCGGCTGGAGTTCGACGTAGGTGAGAGCCGGAGGTTCATGTCGCCGGTGTACTCCATCATGCTGGACTTCGTCGGCAGGATACTCGACCAGAACCCCCACCTGTACGCCGACATCCAGATGCATCAGCCGGTGGAGGAGGTGCACGACGCCCTCGTCGAGAGCGCGGAGTCGCTGTCGGAGGACGTCCGCGAAGGCGACCACGTCGGCTTCGTCGAGCAGATGCGGGAGGCGGCACGTCACTACGGAGACACCACGCGAGCGCACCGGAGGAGCGGGAAGCTCATCGACGCCAGCGTCAGCGAGTACCACGAGCTCCACGAGAGCGTCGGCGAGGAAAGGGTGCTCCGGCACATCTACAGCGATGTCGTGCACGTCGGCGTCGTCGAGGACGTAGAGGGACAGACGGTGGTCCTCCGGGAGGAGGGCGGTGTGGTGGAGCTGAAGACGGAGAACGTCGAGCTGCTGAGTCGCGAGGAGGCGCGCCGGTGGAAGGAGAGCAACCTGCCGCGGGTGGAGCGCGACGTCAGCGTGGTCTTCGACGGCGAGATCGAGGTCGACGTGCTGGAGGACGTCGCCGCGGGATGCCACGACGACGTGCTCGACGCCGACGTCTTCGACGTCTACACCGGCGGAGCGGTGCCGGAGGACGCGACGAGCTACGCCGTCCGGCTCTCGGTTCTCAAGGACGGTGAGGTGGACGACGCCGTCGAAACCGTCGAAACCGTGCTCGAGGGCATGGGCGGGAAGATCAGGGGCTGACGACCGACGCGTTGTGTAGAATCCGTCTGGCTCAGAGCGGTCGTTCGATACGGTGCTCTATCGCGTCGCGGACCTCCTGCACGTCGAAGCCCTCGGGTATTCCGGGCCGGAGGCGGACGACGACGAGGAAGTCGGCGGCGTGTACTACGTCGTCATCGTCGTACCGTTCGAAAGCCGCGTCCACGACGTCTGAGGCTGGTAGTCGTCCGGACAGCGCCCCGATGGCGCATGCGAGGTCGTAGCTGACGGCGTCGTCGCGGCTGCCGTCGCGGAGGCTGGTGGCGTCGATGAAGTAGACCTCGTCGTCGACCAAGAGGACGTTCTCCAGCGATAGGTCGCCGTGCGCGAGCCCGTTGTCGTGGAGCGTCCGCAGGCTGTCGAAGACCTCTTCCGCGACCGAGACGTCGACGTCCGCCTCGCTGAGCGGTCGGAACCCATCGAGGTACTCGAACACCAAAAGAGCGGTGCCGTCGACGGGTACGACGTCAAGTGGTTCTGGTGCGTTCACCCCCGCCCGCCGCATCCGCTTCGCCGCCTCCAGCTCGTGCTCCGCCATCTCCTGAGGAGAGTCGTAGGACTCGAAGAACGGCACCGAACCCGACACCCGTGCTCCGATGTTCCGAGCCAAGGTGAAGAAGAAATGGGTGTAGGCGTTCTGCGGGGTCACGACCTTGACGAAGTACTCGTCGTTGACCACGAGCGGTACGGAGAGCCAGTTGTCGCCTTCTACCGACGAGACGTCTATCTCCTCGAGGTCGTACCTCTCCGCAAGCGCCCCCTCCACCTCAGAGGTCTCTACCGACGAGTCCCCGCGGAGGAAGCT
>CAZXNG010000152.1:0-3483 GCA_964642065.1 uncultured Halobacteriales archaeon | reverse complement strand
TACGTCGTCAGCCAGAACTGGGACGTCTTCGTCTTCCACGGCCTCGGAGAACACACCGACGGCCGGATGCTCTGGCTCCGCAACCTCGGCAGCACCCTGACGAGCCAGATGCTCGACACCGTGATATTCGTCTCGCTGGCGTTCGCCGTCGTCCCGGCCGCGCTCGGGGTCGGCGACGTGCTAGAGCCTCCGATAGTGATGCAGATGATACTCGGCCAGTACCTGGTGAAGCTCGTCATTGCCGTCGCCGACACCCCAGTGGTGTACGCTGTCGTCGGCTTCCTCCGGGACAGGGGGTTCGACGAGGGGTCGCGACCTACCGAGATGGGTTGACGGTCATCCCTCCTCGTACATCCTCAGCCCCGAAATCCGCGTTCCGTCGACCTCGGTGACCTCGAAGACGTAGCCCCCGACCTCGACCTCGTCGCCGACCTCGGGCTCCCGTCCAAGCTCGTCGAGCACCAGGCCTCCGGCGGTGGTGTAGACGCCGTCTTCTGGGGACAGCGTTGCGTCGACTGCTCGTTCGAGGTCGGACAGCGGCGTAGCGGGGTCGAGCACGTAGGAGCCGTCGTCGAGCCGGTCGACGCCGCTGCCGCCTGCTTCGTCGAACTCGTCGTACAGGTCGCCGACCACCGACTCCACGGCGTCCTCCACGGTGACGAGGCCCTCGAACGACCCCCATTCGTCGATGACCGCCGCCATCTGCCGGTGTTCGTCGCGGAACCGCAGCAGCAGGCCGTCGACCGGCTCCGTCTCGGGTACGACCACGATGTCTCGCGATATGTCCCCGACCGTGACGTCGGAGTCCCCGTCCTCCCAGCCCTGGAGCGCGTCCTTGACGTCGACGAAGCCCACGACCTGGTTCTCGTCGTCGGAGTCGACGACGGGGTACCGGGTGTGGCCGGCTTCGAGCACGGTCTCCCGCAGCTGCTCCAGCGACGTGTCCTCGGAGACCGCGACGACGTCGGGGCGTGGCACCATCACCTCGCGCACCGTGATGTCGTCGAGCTCGAACACACGTTCTATCATCTCGACCTCGCTGGCGTCTACGTGGCCTCTCTCGCCGCTACGCGACAGTACCCGACGTATCTCCCGCTCGCCGAGCGTCTCCTCTGTCTCCGACGCGGGGGGTACGCCGAGCGCGCTGGTGAAGGCGTTCGCCGCACCGTTGAAGACCACAAGTCCGGGGTAGAACAGGAGGTAGAAGAACTTCATCGGGGGTGCGACGAACAGCGACAGCCGTTCCGCCTCCGCTATCGCGAGGGTCTTCGGCGCGAGCTCCCCGAAGACGACGTGCAGGAAGGTTATGAAGCCGAACCCGAGGGCGAACGCCAGCAGGTGGACGACGCCGGCGGGCACCAGTTCGGCGAGGAACGGCTCTATCAGCGCCGCAACCGCGGGCTCCCCCACCCATCCGAGACCCAGCGACGAAACCGTGATGCCGAGCTGGGTGACGGCGAGGTAGTCGTCGAGCTTGTCCATGACCTCCTGCAGCACCTCGGAGCCCGGACGACCCTCCTCCGCGAGCTGTTCGACCGACGTCGACCGGACTCGGACGAACGCGAACTCCGACGCGACGAAGAAACCGTTCAGGAGCACGAGGAACAGCGCCACGGCTATGCCGCCGGCGCTCCACAGCAGATCTACCAACCCGACCCTCCTCCCGACGAAATCGAGCGGTGCATAGGCCGTGGGTTGACCTTCTCCGCTATTAAAGACAGTGGCTACGTCTCGGAGACGCTCACGACTCCGTCGGAAGAGCTAGGAAGCCCGTCACCGTGGGCTTCCGACGCATCACATCAAAAGAGGTTAGTCTCTCCTGCCGGAACCCCTCTATCATGACAGAGGAGCGACAGGGGTTCGTGGGCTCGAGGCGGGAGTTCGTCGGCGCCGTCGGCGCGCTCGCCGCCGTCGGACTCACGGGATGCACGGGACGCGGTCCCGCCACCGTCGACGCCGCCATCTACGCTCGGGACACCGGAGGCAGGCGAGCCATCGTCCGGGAGAGCGGACGGGAGATACAGCCCGAGGACTACCTATCGTGGGAGTTCACCCTGGACTGGGAGCACGAGCTCACCTTCGACGTAGAGGTTACGAGCGGACCCCGCGTCCGACTATACCTCGTGACGGACGAAGAGATGGAGGCGTTGCGCGAAGGCGAAGAGTTCGAGGCCGTGGAAGCAGGTCTCTGGGGCAGCGTACGGGAACTGCAGGAGACCGTGCAGCTCGGCGAAGGCCACTACTGGCTCGTCGCGGTCAACGACGACCTCGAACCCGTCAACATGCCATCCGACGAAGGACCTGGAGAAGGGGACGGCAACACGACCGGGAACAACTCTACCGAGGAGTAACCCACGGTCTGAGCCGACGTCGAGGTGCAGGCAACAGCTTCGGAGCAAAACCGTCCGTCTGGGCGAGCGGGGATAGTTGGACGG
Source organism: uncultured Halobacteriales archaeon (assembly GCA_964642065.1). Classification (GTDB taxonomy): domain Archaea; phylum Halobacteriota; class Halobacteria; order Halobacteriales; family Halorutilaceae; genus JAQZDA01. Next base: position 1,048 of record CAZXNG010000152.1, on the reverse strand, counting down.
GCTGCCTCGGCACTCATAGGGTTCGTCATCCGCTCTCGCGTCGGACGGCGTGCCTCGTCATCGGCGTCTATCGTTTGGAGTCTCCGCGGTAAATCTGCTTCGGAGAGGTGGAGACTCGACGTCGGAGTCGACAGGTGGAGCCATGGCGCCAGAGAGCTTCGCTACCGAAGGTTCGAGGGTGCTCTCAGTTAACTTTTCTAGTCGACAACGAAAAGAGCGAGCGGCCTCAACACCGGAACATGGAGATCGACGTAGAGGGCATGAGCTGCGAGGGCTGCAGAGACACCGTCGAAGACGCCATCCACGGGGTCGGAGGTGTCGACTCCGTGGAGGTCGACCTCGACGGAGGCCGCGCCACCGTGGAGGGTTCGTTCGACGTCTACGCGGTGGTCGAGGCGGTCGAGGAAGCGGGTTACACGGCGGAAGCCTGACCGGGCCGGGAGGGACGCGTGATGGAACCTTTCCAGCCGCTGGTCGTCGCCGACGTCGTCGAGAGCCTCCGGATAGGCGTGGGCTTCCTCTGGACGGCGGCGTGGGCGATAATCATGGGGCTGACGATAACGAGCCTGGTCCAGGTCTACGTCTCGAAGGAGCGGATGGCGGAGGTGCTCGGCGAAGGCGACCTCGACGGCCTGACGAAAGCGACGGTGTTCGGCGCGGCGAGCAGCGGCTGCAGCTTCGGCGCCGTCGCCATCGGCAAGGGGCTGTTCAAGAAGGGCGCTCACGCCGTCAACTTCATGGCGTTCATGTTCGCCTCCACCAACCTCATCGTCGAGCTCGGGCTCATGATACTTATCCTCCTCGGCTGGGAGTTCCTCGTCGCCGAGCTCCTCGGCGGATTAATCCTGATAGCTGTGATGGCGGCTCTCGTCCACCTCACGCTGCCGGAGAACCTGTTCGACGAGGTGCGGGAGGAGATGAACCGGAGGGACGAGGAATCGGGAGTAACCGAGGACCCGACGTGCGGGATGGAGGGCCTGGAGGAGCACTCGCTGGTGACGGACGGCGGCGAGACGCTGAAGTTCTGCAGCGAGGGCTGCATGGAGAC
>CAZXNG010000151.1:0-3488 GCA_964642065.1 uncultured Halobacteriales archaeon | reverse complement strand
GAGGACGTCACCGAGGTGCCGACGCACAGGCGGGACATCGGACTGGTGTTCCAGGATTTCCAGCTGTTCCCCCATCTCACGGTGGAGGAGAACGTCAGGTACGGCCCCGAACGGATGGGTCTGGAGGAGGACGAGATAGACCGTAGGGCGGAGGACGCGCTCGAGCTTATGCAGATTCAGGGGGAGAGGGACAGGGACACCGAGGCGATGTCGGCGGGACAGCGACAGAGGGTGGCTCTCGCACGCAGCCTGGTGCTCGAACCCAGCCTGCTGCTGCTGGACGAGCCGCTCGGCGACCTCGACTACAAGCTCCAGAAGAAGATGGAGCGGGAGCTGATGCGGATACATCGGGAGCTGGACACGACGTTCGTCTACGTAACCCACGACCAGAACCAGGCGATGCGCCTCGGCGAGAAGGTGGTGGTGATGAACTCCGGCAAGCTCGAGCAGGTCGGCTCGGTCGACGACGTCTTCGACCGACCCGCGACCGCGTTCGTCGCGACCTTCGTAGGAGACAGCAACGTATTCCACGGCACCCTCGCGTCTCGAGACGTCGACACGGCGGAGGTGGAGGCGGGTTTCGGCAGGTACTCCACCGACGCCTCCAACGCGCCCGACGCGGAGGAGGGTGACGACGTCGTCCTCGTCGTACGCCCGCACCGGCTCCGCGTCGACGCCGACGCTGAGAACACTCTGGAGTGCACGCTCGCCGATGTCCTGCATCGTCCCGGGCTCGGCAGCCAGCTGGTGTTCGAGCCCGTCGGCGGCGGAGACCGACAGGTGACGATGTCGTCGTACGACAGGATGGAGCCCGACCGCGACGACCTCGTCGTCGGCTGGGACGCCGACGACTCTATCCTGCTGGACAGGACGAGCGTCGTCGACGACGTGGACCTGGAGAGAGACGTCCTCGGCGAGTGAAGGAGGAGGGCTCTGCTCGTCTCCGGGTTCAGGCCTCGGCTATCTCTGTTATATCCACCAGCCTGACGACGCCGTAGACCACGACGAATATCGCTGTCAGGAGGGCGACGGAGCTCGCTGCGGCGCGGGGGTAGTTGAGGCCGTAGTTCACGCTGTTGTAGATCAACGTGGTGTAGGTGCCGGTTCCGCCGCTCAGCAGCTGCGGTATCACGAAGTTTCCGACGCTCAGCACGAAGACGAAGATGGCGCCCATCGCTACGCCGGGCAGGCTGAGAGGCCAGACCACGTATCGGAAGGTCGCGAGCCGGCCCCCTCTGAGGGTAGCGGATGCGTCCATGAGGTCGTCCTCCACCTGGAACAGGGCGATGTAGATGGGGGCCGCCATGAAGACCACGTAGTTCTGCAGGTATCCCAGCATCTGGCTGGCCGGGGAGAACAGCAGCCAGGCGAGGGGTTCGTCGACGACGCCCGTCCACAGGAGGAAGGTGTTGACGATGCCCTGTCTGCCGAGCACGGGTATCCAGCCGATGGTCCTGATGACTTCGCTGGTCCAGAACGGGATTATCAGGAACAGCAGCAGGAGCACGCCGGCCTTCAGGCTCATGTAGAACCTGAGGAAGTAGGCGAGCGGGTAGCCGAACACCAGCGTGGTCGCTGTGACGACGACGCCTATGCCGAGGGTGCGCGCGAACGAGCGTATCGAGGTATCGTTGAACACCCCGCTCCGCCAGCCCTCCAGGGTGAACTCGTGGATTACGTTGAAGCTGCTGTAGCTGAGGAAGCTGTAGTAGACGACTATCAACAGCGGGACCACGAGGAACGCGAGGAACCACAGCACCGTGGGTCCCGCCAGCGCGGCGAGTCCCTTCCTCCGCCGGAGCCGGTGGAGCGCGTCCATCTACGTCTCAGGCTGCCGTGAACTCGTCCCACCTGTCGAGCATGTAGTCCGCCTCGCTGGGCCATATCTGGAAGAACGAGGTGCGGTCGAACCGCTCCTCGATGGGGCCGCTGTCGCGCACCTGTCCGTCTTCGTGGGGTTCGCCCTCTTCGTCCGACCACTCGTACTCCCTGGGGTCGAACAGGTAGGGGTCGTCGACGGCTTCGTAGGTGGCTTCACCCTCGAACGCCCAGTCGTAGTACTCGGGCCCCATGCCTTCGCCGCTGTCGTCGCTTCCGTCGCGCACGAGCTCGGTGTTGGGGTAGTGGGGGGTGGAGTAGCCGAACTCCTGTATGAAGCCGGGGTACCAGGCGCCGTAGTGGACGTCGTTGATGAGCGTGGTCACCTCGTCCCAGTTGTTGCGGTCGCGGGCGCCGGGGTTCGTCGGGATGATGCCTGCGTACCAGAACCTGTATCCCTGCACGCCCTCGCTCATCGTGGCGTACTTGCAGGGCGTGCCCTCGCGTCGGACGTCCATCGCCGCCGGCTGCCAGATGTCGCCGACGATGGCTTCCTCCGACGCCATGAGGTCGACGCTGGTGCCGTACGCGGTCCAGGTGGAGCGGAACTGTCCGGCTTCCTTCTGGTCGATGAGGAAGTCGATGGCTGCGTCCATCTGGTCCTGGCTCGGGTCGTTGAGCTCTCCGACCTCGGCGTCGACCATGTCGTTGTCGAGCAGATGCATCAGGGTCTCGGGGATGCCGATGGCGGGTATGGCGTCGAACAGCACCTGTCCCTGGTACTCGTCGTCGAACAGCGCGCTCCACTCGCTGACGCTGCCGGGCTCGATCTGTTCGGGGTTGTAGCCGATGGCGTCGAAGTTGTATACCGTCGGCGGGAACCGGAGGTTCTCCTGCGCGTCGGAGTCCATCCAGAGCTGCTCGTTGAGCTTCTCGGCTTGCGCGCCGATGTGCGACAGCCTCTCCTCCGGCTCCGTGAAGACGTCGGATATGTTCTCCTCGTCCCAGTCCGGGAGGTCTTCTGCGGGAACCTGCTCGGTGACGTCGTTGTCCAGCGTGAGCGCGCCGGCGCTGCTGGTGTCGACGGAGACGGCGTCGAAGGTCTCGTTCTCCCCGCCGATGATGCGCTCCTGAACCGTCGGCAGGTCGGCGTGCGTGGTCTCCAGAGAGATGCCGGTCATCTCCTCGTACTTCGCCACCTGTTCGTCGTACGACGCGTACTCCGGCCCTATCCACGTCACGGGGCGCTCGCCCTCTCCGTCTTCGCCCCCTCCGCCGTGCATGCATCCTGTGAGGCCGGCGGCTCCCGCGACGCCGCTGTACTTGATGAAGTTACGTCTGCTGACACCCGGGTCCATACCCCTTGATAAGAATCAACACCAGATAAAGTTTACCCAGGAGGGTGTAAGTTCTTCTGACCTCGCCGGTTAGGACATGACGAAGACAAAGCAGCTTGCACGAATCCTCCACGAACATCTACCTCCGTCGGTTTGATTACATCGGGGGTCGACCGTCGAACGTGACCGACGCCCGACCCGAGTTCCCCTCCGCCAACGTAGCCGCCTTCACCGCCGCAGCCGACGTCCTAGAGACCTCGCTGGGGCCCACGGGGATGCAGAAGCTGCTGTCGAACGACCGGACGGAGTCCGAGACCGAGGTCGGGTACGCAG
>CAZXNG010000150.1:0-3496 GCA_964642065.1 uncultured Halobacteriales archaeon | reverse complement strand
CGTTTGCTCTCCTGGTAGTACCGCTCGCGCTCCCGGCGCGAGAGCTCGCCGACGAAGGTACGGTAGCCCTGGAGCGCCTGCTCGACTAAGGTGGCGTACACCCACAGCAGGAGGTCGGGGTCGTTGGCGCTGTACCGCTCACCTCTCTCGAACGGGCCGACGTCCTCCGGCAGCTCTCCGTATACGTCGTCGTGGATGTCGCGGACCTCGAGCGAGGCCTCCACCGCCTCCGAGACGGAGCCGAAGCTGACCGCGTCGACTATCTCGAACGTTCGCTGGAACCTGCCGGCCGCGTCGTCCTCGAAGGAGCTGTGTTCGTCGACGCCTGCAGCGACCTTGGGGTGCGCGACCTGCAGCAGAGCGGCGGAGACACCGGCGAGCAACACGGCGTTCTCCCTGTTGACCCGCCACGACACCGACCCTAGACCGAAGAACCCCTCTGCGGGTTCGTCGATGTCGTCGACGAGTCGGGCGACCTCGACGGGTACCTCTCCGTCGAGGTCTACTCCAAGGGTGTCCGACGTCATCCCCGGTAGTTCAGAAGCCGGGAGTTTAAGCCTTCTCCCGACGGGGGATGAGACGATAACGGACGGCGTCGCCACCGGAAGTAATGTAGCGCGGGCGCGACACCTGGAACCATGAAGATATACACCGGCAGGGGAGACGAGGGGGAGACCGACCTGAGGAGCGGTGGAAGGGTGTCGAAATCCTCGACGCGCATCGAGGCGTACGGCGCGGTCGACGAGGCGAACGCAGCCGTCGGAGTGGCAGCCGGCTCGCTGGACGACGCAGACGTGGTAGAGGCGCTCGAGAACGTGCAACAGCTTCTGTTCAAAATACAGGCGGAGCTCGCGGACCCCGAGGACACCGGCCCCTCCGTCGACGACGCTGACGTCGAATGGCTTGAGGAGGAGTGCGACGGTTTCGACGACGAGCTCGAACCCCTCGACAGCTTCGTGCTCCCCTCCGGCCCCGCGGCACCCGTGCATCAGGCGCGGTCCGTCGCACGGCGCGCCGAGAGACGGTGCGTGGAGCTACAGGAGAAGGAAGGAGGGGTCGACGGCGTCCTGGTCGCCCTGAACCGGGTCTCCGACCTCCTGTTCGTGCTAGCGAGGGTCGTCAACCAGCGCGGGGGTTTCGACGAAACCTCGCCCTCGTACTGAACCGCCGCTACCGACGATGTCTTCAGCCGTCGTCCAGAGTCTCCTCCACCTCGCTGTACACGAGAAACGTCCCGAGGGCCGCGAGCGCGGCGCCGAAGGCGAACGGAACCACGAAGCCGTACCGAACGAGGTAGCCCGACGACAGCGGCCCCACGGAGACGCCGAGCACGAAACCCATCGTCAGCACAGAGAGCTTGCTGCCGGCGTCGCCCTTCGCGAGGTCGCCGACGAGAGCGAGCGCCGGCGCGAAGACCATGGCACCGGCGACACCCTGCAACAAGCGCGCCGCGAACATCTGCTCCGGCGTCACCACCATCCCCTGAGCCAGCGTCGTGGGAACCAGCATCGCCATGCCCCAGAGGATGAACGAACGTCTGCCGACCCGGTCGCTGGCGCGGCCCACCGGCGTCTGCAGCAGTATCTGCGCCACTATGAACGCGGAGAACTGGAGTCCGAACGCCGTCGAACCCTGCGAGAGCCGCTCGTTGATGTCGACCTGCAGCGTCGCGAACAAGGCGATACCGGTAGCCATGAACAGGGTTGCGACGCCGAGCACGAAGACCGGGTCCAGGCCGCCGTCGGGGTCGAAGACGCGGAAGCTCGGTCTGCCGCGCGCGGCCTCCACGCTCGTCTCCTCGGGGTCGTGTATGAAGACGTAGACGAGGACGAGGCTGACGGCTGCGGCGGCAGCGGCGAAGTAGAACGCGGCGTCAAAGCCCGATAATGTGGCACCTGAGAGGTCGTAGGGTCCCGCGTTGACCACTGCTCCGGCTGCGACGGGACCGGCTCCGAAGCCGACGAGACGGAAGGTGTTGTAGACCCCCATGTTGCCGCCGCGAGTGGTCATCGTCGAGTACTCGCTGACGAGGGCGACGGCGGAGGGCATTATCAGCGCGCCGCTCAGTCCCTGGAGCGCGCGGACCGCGAGGATGCTCGTGTAGCTGTCGGCGAAGCTGTATCCGGCGTTGGCGACCGCGAGCAAGGTCAGGCCGACGAGGACGAACGCCTTCCGCGTGCCGGCGCGGTCGCTGGCGCGTCCCGAGAAAGGCTGGAACGCCGCGTTCACGAACCCCGACAGAGACAGCACGAGACCGGTGACGAACACCTCGTCGGCACCCCAGAGGTCGCCGGTGACGGCTTCGCTCGATACGAACAGCGGGATGACGATAATGATGAAGCTGTTGCCGACGCTCTCCGCCATCTGAGCGAGCGCCAGGGTTATCACCCGGCTGTCCGCGTCGACTCTGTCTAGTATCTGCTTCAACCTGTGTCTCCGTCTCAACCGCTGTCTGTAGTCCGATACCTCCGTCTACGCGAGGAATACGTGTCGGGGCGTGTCGTCGAGTATCTCCCGACCCCACGACACGGTGTCGCGGAACTCCTCGCTCCGGAAGAACTCCATCGCGTCGTCCTTCGAGCGCCAGTGGGAGGCGATGAACATGTCGTCCTCGTCCCGCGTGCAGGCGTACAGCCTGGTGTCCCTGTGTCCCTCCATCTCGTCGAGCGCCGCCCCGACCTCGTCGAAGGTCTCGAGGAAGTCGCCTCGGTGGTCGGACTTCACCTGGTAGAACATCCCCATCGTCCCGAAGCCGTCGTCCTCCTCGCCGGCGCGTCCGACGACTCCGGGGAGGTCGCCGAGGAAGCCCGCCGCCGTCTCCGCCGCGTCCTCGGTCTCCCAGATGCTGACGACAGCGGAGTCGTCGCCGTCGAAGTCGCGGTAGACCTCGGTCTTCACGTGGCTGTCGTAGTGCTCGAAGTTGCCGCGGAGGCCGTCTATCTCCTCCGTGAGCGAGTCCGCGTCCTCCTCGCTGTACAGCACGAGAGCGTAGACGTCCTCGCCGTGCGGCTGGCCGCCGTAGACGTCGAGCTCCTCCAGCTCGTCACGGATGTCTCTGCCGCCCTCACCGTGACCGTGTCCAGCGGACTCGTCCGAGCTTTCGACGACGGACTCTCCATGGAGGTAGTCTAGGAGGTTCTCCGAATGCAGGCGGACGCCGGTGTAGAACGGTCCGAACTCGCTGTAGAGGGCGCTCGCCTCGTCGAAACGCATGTCGTAGACGATGTGCTTCGCGTCCACGAGGTCGTCGACGAACAGGTCGACTCCCCACTCCCAGTCGTCGAGCCCGATGGAGCCGCTTATCAGCTGTTCGACGTCTCCCGCGTACGCTTCCCCGCTCTCCCGGTGCTCGTGCATCATCTCCTCGCGCTTCTCCAGCGGGAGCGTGTACCAGTTGTGCTCCTCCCCGCGCTTCCGGCTCATGGGGTAGAACGAGACGTAACGTCGGTCGGGGATGGAGGGATACAGCTTCTTCTCCGCGTACCTGCTGATGTCG
>CAZXNG010000149.1:0-3497 GCA_964642065.1 uncultured Halobacteriales archaeon | reverse complement strand
CCACGTCTGGGAGAAGATGGAGACCTACGAGCGGATGCTGCGGGAACGCGTCAGCGAGGAGGCGGAGCGTCAGGTGTCGACGGAGGTCGACGAGCAGGTCGCCGGCAGCGTCGCGGACGAGCTGGAGGACCAGGTCGGGGACGTCGGGGAACGCATCGAACGCGAGGTCGGGGAGCAGGTGCCGAGCGTGGAGGCGGAGGTGGCGGAGCAGGTAGGCGAGGGCGTGGAGGAGCAGGTGCAGGAGCACGTCGAGGATAGGCTGGAGGAGACTGTCGAGGAGCACGTGGAGGAGAAGGCGTCGGACGCCGTCGAGGAACACGTCGAGGAGGAGCTGGCGGAGGAGGTCGTCGAACGGGCCTCCGAGGTCGCGGAGACCGAGGTCGAGGACCGTATCGAGGAGGTGGAGCGGGACGTCGACGAGGTGATGGAGGAGCTGGAGGAGCGCACCGACGGAGACGAGGGCGAGGGAGGGGACTGACGGCCGAGCGGCTGAGCGCGGTACCGGCGGTTCTCGCCGGTTTCGCGGCACGTGACGGGGTTTCCCTAACAGAAAGTATTTAAGCCATTCTGCATACGTATAGAGACAGGGTAGAGAGACAGCCCTGCAGCCCGCTTCACCGCGGAACGCGGCTGTCGACCCACCAAGATGGAGGTTGAGAACAAACGATGGAAGACTATACACGAACGGGCACAGGCACGCAGACAACTCACGATTACCGAAAGGTGATCAACTGAATGAACGATAGACGCACACTAACGATAGCAGTGACGGCCTTGCTGTTCCTGGGTCTCGCCGCGGGAGCCCTCGCGGGCTCTGCCGCAGCGCAGACCCTTGACGTGAGCGCCACCGCCGACGACACGGAAGTCGGCACGGCGAACAGCATAAACGTCACTGTCAGCGAGACTAGCGGAAACGACGTATCGAACATAAACGTAAACGCGACAGTCACCAACGAGAGCGGGAGCGTGGTGGCCACACCCAGCACCACGATTGCTGGCCCCCTGAACAACTCGCAGCAGACCGTCACTCTCTCGGGTTCAGCGGCCACCGTGGGCACTCACTCCGTGAATGTGGAGGCGAACGCCAGCAACGCTGGCCCCGTCACCACCACGGCGAGCTACGAGGTCTACCCTCAGGGCTCCACGGCCACTCTCGCAGCGGGTGACGTCATCTTCCACGGTGACGACAGGACCCTGTCGAGCGGCACGAACTACACCCTGAGCGAGTACCAGACCACCGACGGTGTGGACCTCGTCGACGGCCCCGTCCCGTGGGACATCAACGACGGCGAAGCAGCGACGTTCTTCCCGCTCGGTGACGACGACCTGACGGGAGAGCGCATCCTGCTCCGACCGCCCACGCCCCAGCGCATCCACCTGTACGACGACCGCGGTAACAGGCTCGACGCCGGTCAGGCCGTCGAGCTCGGCACCAACGTCACCATAGCGCTGGACTACCGTGACGGATTCCTCTCGGCCAACCACACGCTGGACTTCGTGGCCTACCAGGACGACGTGGACGTCACCACGGAGCTCAGCGACAGCCTCACGACGACGACGCGTGCTGGCTACGACCAGGCGTGGACCCTTGACACCGACGACCTTGACGACACCGGCGCCTTCGACGTCGGAACCGAGCCCGGCGACAACTTCTTCGACAAGGAGGGCTACGACAACCAGTTCGACGCCCTTCGCACCGTCCGCATAGTCGACGACGACGCCCCCGAGCTCGAGCTTGACGTCGACTCCGCGTACCAGGGCGAGCGCGTCCGCTACGAGGTCTCGCCCGCCAGTGACGGAGACCACTTCCTCCTCTTCATAGACGAGGGAGACCTCCGCCGTCCCACCAACTTCGCGGAGCACCGCAGGGCGTTCCGCCTCGATGACGACGCCGTCGAACGTGGCGTCGTACTGGGCAACGGCAACTTCGACAACGCCTCTGGGGACAGCGCGAACTACCCCAACTCCGGAGTCGAAGGCATCTACGCCATCGTCGAGCGTGACGACACGGCCACCAGCCGCATCGCCACGCAGTACCTCGACGATGGAGACGTCGACGTCGAGCTCTACGCCGGCGTGGGCAAGACCGACGCGACGAACGCCTCCGCAGCGAAGGCAGGCTACAGCGCAGGCGACGACATCGACGACCGCACCCTCACCGTCGAGCAGGGTGAGATAACCATCAACCAGCCGCCCACGACGTACGTACCGGGCACGCAGGTCAACATCAACGGTACGACGACAACGGGTATGGACGACGTCCAGGTCTACATCCGTGACCGGGACGAGTTCGAGTTCCTCGAGGAGCTCACCGTCACCGACGGCGAGTTCGAGGAGACCAGCGTACAGCTGAACGACCTGGGCACGCCGGGAGCCGACATCCTCGGACTCCCCGGAAGCTACAGGCTCGGAATGATAGACAAGGAGGACGTCGAGGTCTACCTCGAGGAGGACCTCGGAGGACAGTGGTCGATGGGCCACATCTACAACGGCTCCATCAACCTCGACTCCAACGCGTTCAACCGTGGAGCCAGCGTCGCGCAGTCCATCCGCGTCGCCGACCCCACGCTGGACGCGTCGATAGAGACCTACAACGGTGAAGTCTACCGTGACGACGGTCTCTACCTCAGCGGCGAGCTCGTGGGCCCGCGCAACTTCGCGATACTCGCGACCGACGCGCAGGGCAACACGATGTACGCGGAAGGCTCCGCCGACCGCCGCACGCACGAGATAGACGAGACCTCGCTGCCGCTCACGAGCGTCAGCGGAGACAACCTCCGCTCCGGCACGGTCGACGCTATCGTGCTCAGCCCGGGCCGCGACCAGCTGTACGGTGACGGAGTCTTCACCATCAGCAGCTCGCTGGCTGATGCGATAACGGGCCTCAGCGAGAACGACACGAACCTGGACGCGACCACGGACAACCTCGAAGCCATAGTCGGCGGCGTCGACAGCAGGCAGCTCACGCGGACGCAGGTCCGCGAGATCCTGCTCGCCGACACCGTCGAGGAAGCCGGTAGCGACGACCTGTTCGTCTCCGAGAGCTTCCGCGTAGCGTCCGACGCACGCACGGAGATCACTTCCGTCGTGCCGTCGGAGCTGTCCAACCTCTCGGGAGTCTACCCGATAGAGCAGGGCGAGACGATGGTCGTGCGCGGTACGACCAACCGTAACCCTGATCAGACCCTCATGGTCGTAGAGGCCACCGACGGTCCCGACGAAGGACTGGCGGCGTTCCCCTCCGCGACCACCGAGGAATGGGGCTTCGACGGAGTCTGGTCGGTAGAGATACCGATCACCGAGGAAGTCACCGCGGACACCTACACGGTCGAGGTGGAGGACGGTATCTCCACTGACCAGGTAGAGGTCGAAGTCGTCGGCGAAGGCGAGGCCGGCGAGCGTGAGCCGCAGGACATCGACGCCCTCCAGCAGCAGATACAGGACCTGCAGGACGACGTAGAGGCGCTCGAAGGTGAGCGCGACGAACTGCAGGACCG
>CAZXNG010000148.1:0-3507 GCA_964642065.1 uncultured Halobacteriales archaeon | reverse complement strand
GCAGCGGCCGACGAAGCCGGTGAACCGGACTCCGAGGTCTCCGATGCTGCAGACGACTTGGGGGACGAAGACTCCTCCGGCGGTCTGGCGGGGAAGGCGAAGAGCCTCGTAGGCGACCGCGCGTTCGTTATAGACGAGGAAAGCCTCGACGGCCTGCTGGAGGAGCTGGAGATAGCTCTGTTGAGCAGCGACGTCGAGGTCGAGGTGACGAAGGAGATAAAGGAGAAGGTCCGTGACGGACTGGTCGGGGAGAAGCGCCACTGGCGGGAGAGCAAGGAGGACCTCGTCGTCGACGCCCTCCGCGAAGCCCTCGTCGACGTCCTCGACGTAGAAGGACTCGACTTCGACAGCTACGTCCGTGACGCCGAGAAGCCCGTCGTCGTGGTCTTCACCGGGGTCAACGGCGTCGGCAAGACCACGACCATCGCGAAGGTCGCGAGACGTCTGGAGGAGATGGGTCTGTCGAGCGTGCTGGCGAACGGCGACACCTACCGCGCCGGCGCCAACCAGCAGATAGAGGAGCACGGGGATGCGCTCGAAAGGAAGGTCATCGTCCGCGAGCAGGGCAGCGACCCCACGAGCGTCATCTACGACGCCGTCGAACACGCGAAGGCTAACGACGTCGATGTCGTGCTCGGCGACACCGCCGGCCGCCTCCACACCAGCGACGACCTGATGAACCAGCTGGCGAAGATAGAGCGCGTCGTCGAACCCGACCTCACGGTCTTCGTCGACGAGGCCGTCGCCGGACAGGACGCCGTCGAGCGGGCGCGGGAGTTCGACAGCGCTGCCGAGATAGACGGAATCGTATTGACGAAGGCGGACGCCGACGCCGGCGGAGGGGCCGCGGTGTCGGTCTCACACGTCACCGGGAAGCCGATACTTTTCCTCGGCACCGGTCAGGGGTACGAAGACCTCGAGAAGTTCGACGCCGAGGCCCTGGTCGACGACCTCCTGGACCAGGAGTAGCCGCCGGACGGTACTGAACTGCCGTCGGTTAAACTGCGGTCAGAACGGCCGGCTGAGGAACGCCTTCGCCTTCCTCGCGCCGCCGGCGGCGAACTGCCTGATGCTGTACCGCCAGGGCGTCCTCCGTCCGCCGACCTCCGTCCTCCCCTCCTTCACCGCCTCCATCACCGCGTCGGCGGAGTCGTCCTCCGAGTCCACGACTGTGTAAGCCTGACCCACCATGTCGACGATGTGGGCGTCGCTTCCGGCGACCGTGGGGAGGCCGCGGCGGCGGGCGAACCTCCCTGCTTTCCGGTTGGACATACCCGTCAGGAGCCGGCTGTTGTACACCTCTACCGCGTCGCAGTCCTCGACGCCGCCGACGCCGTGACGCAGCCGCTGGAACGGATGCGGTATGCATGCGACGCCCCCGAGGTCGCGCACCTCCTCGACAGTCTCCTCCACCGGTCGGTCCTTCTCCGGCACCTCGTCCACGTTCCACGCCAGCAGGTGGCCGTCCGCCGTCGACACCTCGACGCCGGGTATCGCGGAGACGTCGTACTCCTCGGAGAGCTCGACGGCTTCGAGAGACGCCCCTATCTGGTCGTGGTCGGTGACGGCGAGCACGTCGAGCCCGACCTCATCCGCCTTCTCCAGTATCTCCTCGACCGAGCCCTCGGCGTCGTACGACGCCCCGGAGTGCAGATGGAGGTCGGCCTTCAACATGTGCTTGTGCTAGTGATACCGGTCAGACGAGGTCCTCGACCTTCTCCGCGACCTCCTGAGGGGTCTCGGCGACGTCGACTCCTGCGTCGCGGAGCGCGGTCATCTTACTTTCCGCGGTGCCGGTGCCGCCGCCGCTGACGATGGCGCCCGCGTGACCCATCCGCTTGCCGGGCGGCGCCGTCCGGCCGGCTACGAAGCCGACGACGGGCTTCGACGCGTTCTCCTCTATCCACTCCGCCGCCCGCTCCTCGTCGCTTCCGCCTATCTCGCCCACGAGGGTGATGACCTCGGTCTCCGGGTCGTCCTCGAAAGCCTGGAGCGCGTCGATGAAGTCCGTGCCGATGATGGGGTCACCTCCGATGCCGATGACGGTGCTCTGGCCGACCCCCCTCGACGCGAGCGAGTCGACGAGCTGGTAGGTCAGGGTGCCGCTACGGCTGACGAGCCCGACCTCTCCGGATTCGAAGATGCTGCCGCTCATGATGCCGACCTTCGCCTCTCCGGGGGTGATGACGCCGGGGCAGTTGGGGCCGACGAGACGGGTGTCGACCTCATCCAATCGTCGGTTGACGCGTATCATGTCGTGGGTGGGGATGCCCTCGGTGATGGCGACGCAGAGGTCGAGGTCAGCGTCCAGCGACTCCATGACGGCGTCGGCTGCGAACGCCGGCGGCACGAAGACGACGGAGGCGTTGGCGTCCTCGTGTTCGACGCCCTCCTCCACGGTGTCGTAGACGGGGACGCCTAACACCTCCTCGCCGCCCTTCCCAGGCGTCACGCCCGCGACGACGTCGGTGCCGTACTCCTGCATCCGTTCCGCGTGGAAGCCACCCTCGTCTCCGGTGATGCCCTGCACCACGAGCCGGGTGTCGTCGCCCACGAGGACCGACATCAGCTCTCACCTCCCGCGAGCTCCACGGTGCGCTGGACGGCGCCCTCCAGGCTCTCCTCCACCTCGACCTTCGACGTCAGGAGCTCCCGACCCTCCTCCTCGTTCGTCCCCGTCAGCCGGACGACCAGGGGTTTCGGCAGAGCGTCGAACTCCGCGAGCGCCTCGTTGATGCCTTCGGCTACCTCGTCACATCTGGTGATGCCGCCGAAGATGTTGAAGACGACGCCGTCGACGTTCTCGTCTTCGAAGACGAGCGAGAGCGCGTCCCGTACGCGGTCGGCCTTCGCGCCGCCTCCGATGTCGAGGAAGTTCGCCGGCGAGCCGCCGTAGTGGTCGACGAGGTCGAGCGTAGTCATCACGAGACCGGCGCCGTTGCCTATGATGCCGACGTTGCCGTCCAATCGGACGTAGTCGAAGCCCTCGTCCGAGGCGCGAGCCTCGAACTCGTCGTCGAACGCCTCCTCCTCCATCTCCGCGAGCTCCGGCTGTCTGTAGAGCGCGCTGTCGTCGATGTTGAACACCGCGTCGGCGGCGACCACCTCTCCGTCCGTCGTCACCATGAGCGGGTTTATCTCGGCGTCGTCGGCGTCGCAGTCGCTCCACAGCGAGTACAGGGTGTCGAGCACTCCGTTGACGTCGCGCGCGACGTCGCGGTCGACGCCTGCGCCGTATACGACCCGCCGGTTCTGGTAGCCCTGGAGGTCGTACGCGGGGTCGACGTGCTCCTTCGCGATGGCTTCGGGGTGTTCCTCCGCAACCTCCTCGATGTTGACGCCGCCCTTCGACGACACCATGGCGACGCCTCGTCCGCGGCCGCGGTCGGTCGTCACGCCGACGTAGAGCTCGTCCTCGAAGTCCAGAGCCTCCTCCACCAGAACCTCCTCCGCTATCTTGTCCTTGACGTCCATCCCGAGTATCTCCTCCGCCACGTCGTGGGCTTC
>CAZXNG010000147.1:0-3507 GCA_964642065.1 uncultured Halobacteriales archaeon | reverse complement strand
GCCCTCGTGGGTGACCCGGACGCGGTGGCAGTTCGCGCAGAACTCGGGGTTCTCGACGGGGTCCACTATCTCCACCACGGTGCCGTCGACGACGTACCTCGTCCGCGAGTGCATCTCCCGAGTCCGTACGTCGTCGGCGAGACCGGCGAGGTAGTCGTGTACCTCGTCGATGTCTACTCGGTGGTCGACGTCGCCGACGAGCTCGGGCATGTACTCGATTATCTGCAGCCTGACGCCCTCGGTGCCGGCGGCGTGGTCGACCATGTCCGGCAGATGGGGGCGCATCGGCTTCGCCATCACCATGTTGAGCTTCAGCGGCGTCAACCCCGCCTCCAGCGCGGCGCCGACGCCCTCCAGCACCTTCTCGACGCCGCCACGGGTTATGTCGCGGAAGTCGTCGGGGTCGAGCGCGTCGAGCGAGACGTTGACGCGTTCGAGCCCGGCCTCCCGCAGCTCGGTGGCGCGTCCCGGGAGGAAGGTTCCGTTCGTCGTCATGCTGACCTCCGTGTCCTCCATCTCGGCGATGCCCTCGACTATCTCCGGCAGGTCCGCGCGCAGCATCGGCTCACCGCCGGTGAGCTTGAAGTTACGGATGCCGAAGTCGTGTGCGACCCGCGCCACCTGCAACACCTTCTCCGTCGACATCTCGTCGTCGTCGGGCTCCTGCGGCCCCCGGGTGTCGCCGAGCCCCTCGTTGTGGCAGTAGAAGCAGTCGAAGTTACATCGGTCGGTGAGCGAGATCCTGATATCCGTCGTCTCGCGTCCGAACGAGTCGACGAGGAGGTCGGTCATCTGCACCCTCTAGGCACGCGAAGGTGTTAAACCTTGTTCAGGTGGCGAGCCGACGTGTCGCATCTGGATACCCGATTCTCGGAATACCCGATGCGTCGGTGCGTCATGCCAAGCTTTAAGCGCGAAGCCGTGGAACCCAAATCCATGACAACACGCCGGAGTGGTCGTTTTTTGGGTCCCGACAACACCTTCTGAGCCCGACTCTCGCTCCGGCGTACTTGGGGTGACAAGATGTCAGTAGACAAGGAGACAGACAGCGACGGCGACGGATACGACCACGAGGAGGTAGAGAAGAGGTGGCAGAGCGAGTGGGAGGACGCCGACGTCTTCGAGGCCGACGACGACGCGGAGCCGAAGAGCTACGTACTCGGGATGTTCCCCTACCCAAGCGGCAAGCTCCACATGGGGCACGTCCGGAACTACACCATCACGGACGCGTACGCGCGTTACAAGCGGATGAAGGGCGACGAGGTGCTGCATCCCATGGGCTGGGACTCTTTCGGCCTTCCGGCTGAGAACGCCGCGCTCGAACGCGACACAGACCCCGGTAGCTGGACCCACGACTGCATCGAGACGATGCGCGGACAGATGGACTCGATGGGCTTCGGCTACGACTGGAGCCGCGAGGTCACCACCTGCGAACCCGACTACTACCGGTGGAACCAGTGGATGTTCAAGCGGTTCCACGACTCCGGACTCGTCGACTACCGCGAGGGGGAGGTCAACTGGTGCCCCGAGTGCGAGACCGTTCTCGCCAACGAACAGGTCGAGGACGGCGCCTGCTGGCGGTGCGACACCCCGGTGACGCAGGAGGCGCTCGACCAGTGGTACCTAGAGATTACCGAGTACGCCGACGAGCTGCTCGAAGGGCTCGACGACCTGGACGGCTGGCCCGACAGCGTAAGGGAGATGCAGAGGAACTGGATAGGCAGGCAGGAGGGCGCCACCGCGGAGTTCGAGATAGAGGGCTACGGCGCGGCGGAGATATTCACCACACGTCTCGACACCATCTACGGCGCCACCTACCTCGCGCTCGCCCCCGAACACCCCATCGCGGAGGAGCTCGCGGACGAGGACCCCGAGGTAGCGGAGTTCGTCGAGGGCGTCCCCGACGACCGCGAACCCGGCGGCGAGAAACGCGGGGTGTACGCCGGAGTCGAGGCCGTCAATCCCGCGAACGGCGAACGCATCCCCGTCTACGTCGCCGACTTCGTGATGATGGATGTCGGCACCGGCGCCATCATGGCGGTGCCGGCGCACGACGAACGAGACCACGAGTTCGCCCGCGAGCACGACATAGAGATACGTCAGGTAGTGGAACCCGAGGAAGGCGACGTAGACGTCCAGGAGGAGGCCTACACCGGGGACGGCATCCTCGTCGACAGCGGCGACCACACGGGGCAGTCGAGCGCCGAAGCCCGCGACGCGCTCGTCGACGACCTTCCGTCGGCGGAACACGAGGTCGACTACCGGTTGAACGACTGGCTCATCAGCCGACAGCGTTACTGGGGCACACCTATCCCCGTCGTCCACTGCCCCGACTGCGGACCGGTCTTCGTCCCCGACGACGACCTGCCGGTCGAGCTGCCGGAGTTCGTCGAGTCCAGCGGCAACCCCCTCGACGAGGTCGAGGAGTTCGTCGACGCCTCGTGTCCGGACTGCGGCGCAGACGCCCGCAGGGAGACCGACACGATGGACACGTTCTTCGACAGCAGCTGGTACTTCCTTCGGTACTCTTCGCCGGACCACGAAGAAGCGCCGTTCGACGAGGACGTTGCCGCCGACTGGATGCCGGTCGACCACTACGTAGGCGGCATCGAACACGCGATAATGCATCTGCTGTACGCGCGTTTCTTCACCCGCGCCCTCCGGGACGTAGGCCTCGTAGACGTCAGCGAGCCGTTCCAGGAGCTCGTGACGCAGGGGATGGTTCTGCTGGACGGCGAGAAGATGAGCAAGAGCAAGGGCAACGTCGTGTCTCCGCAGCGCATCGTAGACGAGTACGGCGCCGACACCGCGCGCCTGTTCACGATGTCGGCGGCACTGCCGGAGAAGGACTTCGACTGGACGGAGAAAGGCGTGGAAGCCAACCACTCGTTCCTCCGGCGGCTTCTGCGTCTCGCCCGCGACTTCGACGGCGGCTCCGTACACGACGGCGACGTCGAATCCTACCTCGAGGAGGAGGTCGACGCAGCGCTCGCCTCCGCTGCCGAAGAGTACGAAGAGTTCCGGTTCAACCACGCCGTCCGCGAGGCGAAGCAGCTGGTGTCGAAGCTCGAGCAGTACCAGGACTACCGCGGTGAACCCGACGACGACACCTACCGGAGGGCGCTCCGCGCCGTCTCGGTGGTGCTCGCGCCGGTGTCGCCGCACGTCGCCGAGGAGGTCTGGAGCGAGGTCGACGGAGACGGACTGCTCGCGGAGGCGGACTGGCCGGACGCCGACGTCTCCGAGGAGTACGCGCTCGAACGCCGTCTGGTGGAGAACACCCGTGAGGACGTCCGGGAGATACGGGACGTCGCCGACATCGAGGACGTCGAAGAGGTCCGGGTCGTCGTGGCGCCGGAGTGGAAGCATCGGGCGCTGGAGGTAGCGCTCGACCTCGACGACGGCGACGTCATGGGTGCGATCATGGGGGAGGACGAGATACGGGAGCACGGCGACGACGCCGCGAAGTACGGCGGCTACCTCCAGGAGAACCTCAGGTCGCTGGAG
>CAZXNG010000146.1:0-3517 GCA_964642065.1 uncultured Halobacteriales archaeon | reverse complement strand
GGAGCCGACAGTATCCTGTCGGCTGCGTCCAGCCGGTTCGCGTGCGCGATGTAGCCGAAGTCCTGAGGTAGCGGCGCGAGCTGCACGGTGACGAACGCGTCAGCCACCACCGTGTACGCCTCCAGCGGGTTCAGTCGTTCGAGCAGGACGAACCAGGCGTTGACTCCCTCCTCCTCGGGCCACGGCTCCCAGCCCGCCATCCCGAGGTACGCTACCCCGATAAGGCCTCTCCAGACCAGCATCAGCAGGTAGAGACCGCCGGCCGCCGCCAGCACCTTCTTCCGCGACGTCCAGAGCGCCGACAGACCGAGGCCGAGACCCGTGAAAGCGAGCGCTAGACCGACGGAAGCCGCCGCGAAACCCGCCATCCCCGTGGGAACGACGCCCGCGACCGCGAGCATCAACGCGGACGCGAGGACGAAGCCCACTGCCACCGCGAGCGAGACCGCGAGAGCGAGACCCACGAGCTTGCCGGCGAACACCGACCCCCTCGTGAGAGGCAGACCCAGCAGCACCTTGACGCTGCCCGAGCGGCGCTCCCTCTGTATCGACGAATGTGCGACCGCGAGCGCGCCGAGGGGGAGCACCACCTGCGCGCCCAGCGCCAGCGGCACGTAGACCTCGGACGGCGTCCAGCTCTCCATCGTGCCCAGGACGTACACACCGAGTATCAGTAGCAGGTAGACCCCGACGAACACCTGGAACACCCGTGAGCGGGCGACGTCCTCGACCTCCTTCCGCACCACGTGGTGGACGTTCATCGGCCACCCCCGGACAGTCCACCGGAGACGTTCTCCAGAGACGGCTCGCGGATTCTGATGTCGAGCACCGTGGCCCCCATGTCCTCCAGCGCGTTGATCGCCTCCGCCTTCCCGCTGGGATGGTCGCAGCGAATCTCGACTCCGTCGGCGAGCTTCTCGAATCCCACTACGTCTCCGAGACGCATCAGCTCGTTCGCCGCACCCTCGGGCACCTCGTCGAGAACCAGCCTCATCACGGAGACGACTCCGACGTTGTTCCGGAGAGCCTCTATCCTGTCGACCGCCACCGCCTGACCTTCGTCGAGCAACGCGACGCGGTCCGACACCTCCTCTATCTCGCTCATCGAGGACGAGGCGAACACCACGGTGGCGCCGCCTTCGACCTCGTCGTCGACTATCCGATGCACCAGTCGTGTCCCCTCGTCGTCCATCCCCCTCGTTGGTTCGTCGAGCAACAGCAGGTCGGGTTCCCCGACGAGAGCCATCGCGAGCACGAGCCGCTGTCGCATGCCCTCGCTGTACCCCTCGACGGCGTGGTCGGTGTCGACGAGGTCGAGGCCCGCTCGCTCCCAGACCTCCTCGAGGTCCTCGTCGGAGCCCCGGGTCTTCTGTGCGAACTCCAGGTGCTGCATACCCGACCGGGTGCCGTAGAGCTCGTACTCGTCGGGGACGTAGCCCAGGCGTCGGTGGACCTCCCTCGCATCGCTCTGGCAGTCGAAGCCGAACACCTCCGCGGACCCAGTGGTCGGCCGAACGATGTCGAGAAGCATCTCTATCACCGTCGACTTTCCGGAGCCGTCGGGACCCAGCAAACCGAGCGACTCTCCTTCGTCGACGGAGAGCGACAGGTCGTCCACGGCCATCTGGCCGTCGTACCTCTTGGTGAGGTCCTCCGTCTCTATAGCGGCCATTCGAACCTCTTCGTCACGTTCGAAGAACTATCCATGTGACCATAAAACATGCGACATAAGCGACGGCCAGGGGTCTTCCGTCCGTCAGACGGACGCTTGCGTCGGAGAGAGTCAGGCTCCAGGTCAGGTCTCCCGACGTTCGCCCACGCGTTCGACGACGGCGCCCACGCTCGCGTCGACCGTCTCGCACGCGTGGGACTCCACTATCTCGTCGACTACCGCCTCTCCGACGGCCTCCACGACGGCGTCGGAGTTCTCCTCCAGCCAGACGTCGACCGCACGCGCCGCACCCGCCTTGACGAGAATTGTGTCCCCGAGTAGAGGTATCTCGTCTATCACTGCGCGGCCAATCTTCTTCGCGAATCCCTCGGAGCCGTCGCCGCGGATCGAACTCACGACGTTCTCCCCTACTCCTGAACGACCTCGGACTTCTGGTCGTCGTCGAGAGAGCCGAGTATCTTCTCTGTCGTCTCTCGGGCGGTCTGTCCCGAGCCTTCGACGGACGCCATACAATCTGTACAGTTCAAACTAAGTTAAACCTACTGGGGGTTCCCTCCGATGGTGTCGTCCAGAAGTCCGACAGCCGCGTCCGTGTCGACCGCCAGATCGTACTCTACGGGGTCGGAGCCCGTGAACTCGACGACACCGTGACGCTCCATGTGGTCTAGGTGGGCGTACGACTCCCCGGGGCCGTGCATGATGTGGATTCCGGAGAGGTCGCCGAACAGCTCCGCACCCACCTCCCAAGCCGTCGACAGACCGCGTTCGTCGAGCACGTCGACGATACGGCCGGCGCGCTCCCTGTGGTGTTCGACTATCTCACGCGCCCTCTCCTCCGGATAGTCGATGGTGTCTCGGTGCCCGGGGTACGCCACCGAGAACCCACGTTCCTCTATCCGCCGCAGGCTGTCGACGTACCGGTCGAGCGGTTGCTCCGTCCTGACGTCGGCTCCTCCGACGTTGGGCGTGTACACCGGGAGAACGGCGTCGCCCGAGTACAGGACGTCGTCGACGACGTAGCAGCAGTGGCCTGACGTGTGCCCCGGCGTATGCAGAACCTCGACATCCTCGTCGCCTACACGGACAGTGTCTCCGTCCACGACCTCCGTGACCTCCGGAGGGTCGTTGAGTATAGACGCCCAGCCCTCCAGAAACGACACCAGTTCTTCCCGCGGGTCCTCCGGAATCCCCCACTCCTCGAACAGGCGGTCGCGGAGCGCCTCCATCTCCCGCCAGGCCTCCTCCGTCTGACGCACGAGCGAGGCGTCGTCGGGGTGGACGAGCACCTCGGCGTCGCTCCGTCGCTGCACCCAGCCCGTCAACCCCGCGTGGTCGGCATGCCAGTGGGTCACGAGGACGCGGTCGACTTCCTCGACCTCGACGCCTTCCGAGGCGAGCCCCTGCTCCAGCTGCCGGCGGACGCCGTCCGTGGCGACGCCCGTGTCGACGAGAGCGGTCTCGTCGGCACTCTGCAGTAGGTAGACGGTGTTGTCGCCCTCGAACTCGTGGTTCTCCAGCTGTATCCTCGCTGACTCCATCGAGCTACAGGATGTGGGACGGCTCCTTAGGTTAACCGCCGCGTCGGTCATGAGTCGCCACCGGTATAGCTACGGAGGTTTCAGTCGGCTTTGCTCCAGACGTCCTCCTCCTCGTCGGTGTCTATCCAGGTGCCGCGGTCGGGTTCCCGCGCCTCCAGCGGGTCTATGCCCTTGTACCAGGGGACGTCCATCAGGTCCTCCTTCGTGTACTCGAGCTCCGCCTTCGTTCCGGCATTGAGCTCGAAGTGCTGCGTCAGGATGATGGCGTCGACGGGGCAGACCTCCTCGCAGAGCCGGCAGTAGATGC
>CAZXNG010000145.1:0-3525 GCA_964642065.1 uncultured Halobacteriales archaeon | reverse complement strand
GCACCTCCTGGCCGGCGGCGGCGCCGTTGTTGACGCCGACGTTGTACGCCGGCGCTTCGACCGCGGCGGCGACCTGCGGCGCGAGCTGACGGGTGACGTCCCAGACCGAGGGAGACTCGACGACGTCCTCCAGCATCGCGGCGTGCTCCTTCGGGATGACGAGGGTGTGTCCGGGAGCGAGGGGGTTGGCGTCTAGGAACGCGAGCACCGACCGGTCCTCGTAGACGTCTCGGCTCGGTATCTCCCCGTCGACTATCTGGCAGAACACGCAGTCGGTCATGGTTGCTGGTTTACTAGAGCGGCTGTGCTTTGGGTCTTTCGGTGGTGAAGACGGTGCCGGAACCTCGTTCACCTTCGTCGAGTGTCTATGGTACAGTAACACACGACAACTTGAAGGCCGCATACACACAACTCTCGTCCATGACAGAAGACGTACACGACGTCGTTATCGCGGGCTCCGGGATGGCGGGTCTCACGGCCGCGATATACGCGGCGCGCGCCGATCTGGAACCCCTCGTGCTCGAGGGCGACGAGCCGGGTGGACAGCTTACGTTGACGACGGACGTCGAGAACTACCCCGGTTTCGCGGAGGGCGTCGACGCCTTCGACCTCATCCAGGAGACGAAGCAGCAGGCGGAGAGGTTCGGCGCCTCGTACCGGCAGGTCTCCGTCGAGGACGCCGACCTCGACGACAGACCCTTCACCCTCCACCTCAGCGACGGCGACTCGCTGGAGACGAAGGCGTTCGTCGTAGCCACCGGCGCTTCGGCGCGGTGGGTGGGTGCGGAGAATGAGGAGATACTGATGGGTAACGGGCTGTCGACCTGTGCGACCTGCGACGGGGCGTTCCACCGCGGCGACCACGTGCTCGTCGTCGGCGGCGGCGACAGCGCGATGGAGGAGGCCATCTTCCTCACGAAGTTCGCCGACACCGTCGAGGTAGTCCACCGGAGGGAGGAGCTCCGCGCCAGCGAGATAATGAAGGACCGGGCGATGGAGAAGGAGAACGTCGAGTTCACGTGGAACACCGAGCTACTGGAGATATACGGCGACGAAGAGAGCGGCGTCACCGGCGCGAAGCTCGCCCGCCACCCCGACGGCCATCCGAAGGAGAAGCTCGACGACCCGGAGACGGAGGTCTACGACGTCGACGTCGGCGGCGTGTTCTACGCCATCGGCCACGACCCCAACACGGGGTTCCTGGAGGACACCGACGTAGTGCTCGACGACGAGGGCTACGTCGAGACTCGCGAGGGCCGGACGTCGGAGACCCACGTCGAAGGCGTCTTCGTCGGCGGAGACGTCACCGACAGCTTCTACCAGCAGGCGGTGACCGCCGCCGGCATGGGCTGTATGGCGGCGATAGACGCGGAGGAGTGGCTGGACGAGCTGGAGCGCGAGGAGAGAGCCGAAGCGGCTGCGGAGTAAGCTCCGGCTAAGCTGTCGAGTCCTCCTCCCCGAGCTCTACGTAGTTCGACATCGGTAGAGCTCCGGCGAAGAAGCCGACGTTGACGACTGCCAGCGCGACGGCGACTTCGGACTGAACGGCAGAACCCGCGAACGCGGCGACGGTGACGGCTGCGACTGCTGCAGCGGCCGCTGCCGTCCACTCACCGTCGACGTCCGTCAGCCGGAGGTAGACGTAGCTGGCTGCGGCTGCTGACGCGCCGCCGAGGGCGAGGGCGGCGGCATCTCCGACGAAGACCGCGACGACGAGTCCCAGGGTGGCGAAGCCGACGTACGAAAGCACGGTGCCGGTGAGGACGAAGCCGACTCCGTACGCCGGCATCCTGAGGTCGACCCGTCGTTCGACCGCCAGCGCGAGAGCGGCGCCGAGGGCGAACGCCCAGGCTGCAGCGACGGCGCCCAGCGTCCAGACGTCCGTCGACAGGTAGCCGGCTGCCGCGGCTCCGGTGGCGGGCGCTGCGACGGCTGCGGCGGGTGCGGCGACCCAGAACCCCGGAGTCAGGGTCCTGTCGACGTAGAGCGCCGTCAGAGACGCTGTGGCGGAGAAGACCCCCAGGACGACGGCGGCGTCTCCGGCGTACCCGGCGGCAACGGGCGCTACGGTTCCCGCGGCTGCGTAGAGGACGGCGGCTGCGCCTGCGAGGAAGGCTATCGAGCGCTCCGGTCCGTCCGACGTGCCGAGGTTTCGAGACCTCATACTTCTGACCTCGGGAGCTGGTCAGAAAACCCTTGTGCCGGAGTCACACACCCTGTTCGACAGACGACGAAAAGGGAATACGACGGAAAAAGAACCTGAACCGGTCTACGCGATGTCGCGGCTGGTGTCGACCTCGATGTCCTCGCCGATGTTGAGCTTGATGGTCTTCTCCGGCGGCTTCATGCCGCGGAGCTTCGTGATTGACAGCCTGTTCTCCACCTTCTCGCCCTTCACACCCGTCTTCATCTGGAGCACGACGTCCGACATGTACGGCACCCGGCTCTCGTCGTACGACATCGTCTCCTCGCTCTCCTTTATCATGAACAGGTAGCTGAGGCAGTCCTTGTCGTGCGAGACCTGGTATATCTTGTTGAGCACGCGCTCGTATCCGTCGACCTGGACGAGGTCGCTGAAGTTGTCGACGATGATGTTCTCGCCCGGCGACACCTCATCCAGCGCCATCGTCGCGTTCACCACGGGGTCGTCGGCGCTATACAGGTCGATGACGTGGAAGTCGTCGGGCGACCTACCGAGCTGCTCCAGCTGGTGCTTCACCGCCGGCACCGGCTTCGACGTCGTGAGGTAGTTCGTGTAACGGGTCTCCGCAAGGTCGAACAGGAACAGCTCAGCCGTCGCGACGGGGTCGGCTATCAGCGTGACTACGCTGCCCTGGGGGAATCCGCCGTCCAGGTACTCGGGGTTGTCGAGTATCTCGATGCCCGTCCCCATCTTCTTCGGGCCCGCGGGTGCACCGAGCTCGCCCTCCGCCTCCTGAGGCTCCGCGTCGACAGTCTCAGAGCCCGAGCCACCGTCCGAGGCGACACGTTCGGAGCCCCCGCCCGCGGCAGACGAATGACCGGACGAAGCGGCCGTGTCGGAGTCCCCGCCAGAGCCGAGGTCAGAGTCCAGATCCGACTCCAGGTCAGAGTCAAGGTCGGAGCCTAAATCGGAATCCAGGTCAGAGTCGAGATCGGAGTCCAGGCTACCCAGAGACGAGTCTTCGGACGGCGCGGAGCCCGGGCCGTCGGAGGCGGGTTCAGATTCATCAGACTCGTCGGTCCCGTGTCCTTCCATGTAGTGTTGTCTTTACGGAGTAATCGTGTATTAATCTTCCCCTCCGTTATATATGTTGTCGAGTAAGCGGAGGTTACCTCGGGGACTGCGTACCGACGCTCTCTGAAGAGCGGGAGCCCTCCACCACGTCTTCAGATGAACAGGAACACCATTACCGCGATGAACGTCATCACGACCCCGTACTTGAGGCCGCTGAGCACGTCGTCCTCACCCATCTGACCCGCGACCAGGCCGCTGCAGAACGCCTGGATGACTCCGGCGTGGAAGAACACCATCCTGTACTTCTC
>CAZXNG010000144.1:0-3541 GCA_964642065.1 uncultured Halobacteriales archaeon | reverse complement strand
TTTCTCGACCACGTGGACCGCGGTCACCTTCTCCGGCGCGTAGGGCTCCAGCGCCTCCGCGGTCGCGCGGGCGTCGTCCTCGTTCGCCACCGGCAGCAGGACGTGCTCCATGAGGTTCTCCGTGTTCTCCATGCCGACAGCATGGGGCGCACGGCGCTTAACCCTTCGGTGGCCCGTTGCGTCACGCGACGGTGCGCGTCGGCGTCCGGAGACGGAGTTAAATGCCACGACCTCGACACCGTGGACATGGAGTCGGTCTACTTCGACGGACACGGAGACCGCGGCGTAGTGGAGTACGGCGAACGCGACCGGCCGGAGCCCGACGGTGACGAGGTCGTCGTACAGGTGGAGGCGGCGGCGCTCAACCACCTCGACGTCTGGACGCGCCGCGGCCTCCCCGGCGTCGAGCTGGAGATGCCGCACACGCCGGGCAGCGACGCCGCGGGAGTCGTCGACGAGGTAGGAGACGACGTCGAACGGTGGAGCGAGGGCGACCGCGTCGCTGTCTGGCCTGGCGTATCCTGCGGAAGCTGCGAGTTCTGCCGAGACGGCGACCCCTCCCTGTGCGTCGACTACGGGATAATCGGCGAACACCTCCCGGGGGTGCAGGCGGAGTACGCCTGCGTACCCGAGGACAACCTAGTCGAGGTGCCCTCCGGCGTCGACTGGACGACGGCCGCGGCGGCGCCGCTGGTGTTCGGAACCGCGTGGAGGATGCTCGTCCGTCGAGCCGACGTCGAGGCCGGAGAGAAGGTGCTGGTGCTCGGGGCCAGCGGCGGCGTCGGCCACGCAGCCGTCCAGATAGCCGACCACGCGGGCGCGGAGGTGTACGCGACCGCGGGCACCGAGGATAAACGCCGCGCCGCACGGGAGCTAGGTGCGGAGGAGGCGTTCGACTACGGCGACGGCTTCGCCAGCAAGGTGCGGGAGGCGACGGAGGGGCGCGGCGTCGACGTCGTGGTCGACCACGTCGGCGAGGAGTCCTGGAGCGACAGCCTCCGGTCGCTGGCGAAGGGCGGCCGCGTAGTCACCTGCGGCGCCACCACCGGGCCGAACCCGTCGGCGGAGCTCAACCGGGTGTTCTGGAACCAGCTATCGGTGCTGGGTTCGACGATGGCGACGCCCGGCGAGGCAGACGACGTCCTCGACCTCGTCTGGAGCGGCGACCTCGACCCCCGTGTCAGACAGGTGCTGCCGTTCAGCGAGGCCGCGGAGGGGCACAGGCTGCTGGAGGAGCGCGAGGGGTTCGGGAAGGTCGTGCTGAAGCCCGACGGAAAGATGTAGCGGCTAAAGGAACCGGAAGATCAGGTACGGTACACCGAACGCCACAGCTGTAATCGTCGCGAGCACGACGCCGTACGCGACTGCGGTGGCGACCGCGGTCAGATAGCTCGGATGCTTGAGGTCCTCTATCTCTACGTCCATACCCATACCCTGAGTGCACACCTCTTAACGGTTGTCCTGCACGGCCGCCTACCTCCCACCTTCGGCTATCCCGCTCCACGTTCTAGTCGCCGACGGCCTCGCCTACACGTACTCGACGCCGACGAACTCGAACCGTGCGCCGCCGGAAGCGCTCTGCGCCAGGTCGACGTCCCATCCGTGTGCCTCCGCGATGCGGCGGACGATGCTGAGTCCGAAGCCCGTCCCCTCGTCGCTGGTCGAGTAACCCGCCTCGAACACCTCGTCCCGCAGCTCCTCGGGTACGCCGGGGCCGTCGTCGGCGACGTAGAAGCCGTCGTCCAGAGAGCCGACCTCGACGACGTCTTCGCCCCCGTGTTCGACCGCGTTCCTGAACAGGTTCTCGAACAACTGCAAGAGCCGGGCGTCGTCGCCGAGCAACGCCACATCTCCGGCGAGCGAGAGCTCCAGCGATGCGTCCTCCGTCCCCACCTGCTCCCAGGCGTCGGCGGCCACCGAAGCCAGCTCCAGCTTCTGCTTCTCCCCGATGGACCGTCCCTCGCGGGCGAGCCAGAGCATGTCCTCGACTATGCTCTCCATCCGGTCGAGAGAGCGCTCGACGTGCTCCAGATGGTCCCCGTCGGAGTCCTCGTCCGCTAGCTCAAGCCTGCCGCGCGCAACGGTCAGGGGGTTCCGGAGGTCGTGGCTGACGACGCTCGCGAGCTCCTCCAGCCTCTCGTTCACCTCTTCGAGGTCCTCCGTCCGTCGCTGTAGCTCGCGCTCTCGACGCCTCCGGTCGGTTACGTCCTGTACTGCGCCGCGGAGAGTCACGACCTCGCCCTCTTCGACGGTGGGGACACCCTGAACCCTCAGCCAACCTGTCTCGTCGTGGGAGTGCCCGAACCGCACCTCGACGTCGAAGGACTCTCCGTCCTCGAGCGCGAGATTCACGGCTTCCTCCACGACGTCGCGGTCGTCTTCGTGGTAGACGTCGAGAGCCTCGTCGAGAGGTGGTTCCTCGTCCTCGGGGTCCATCTCGAGTATCTCGAAGAGGTTGTCGCTCCAGAACACGTCCATGGAGTCGGGGTCTATCTCCCAGCTCCCCACCTCCGCGATCCTCTCCGTTCTATCGCGGAGCTCGTGGGTCCTCTCGAACTTCCTCTCGCTCTTCTTTCGGTCGGTTACGTCCCGAACGTAGCCGACGATGCGTACGACCTTCCCATCCTCGTCGAAGACGGGCTTGGTGTCGGCGCGGACGTGTCTCACGTCTCCATCCGGGCGTTCGACCCTGTACTCGTTGACGACGTGTTCTCCGTCGGCGACCCGCGCCATCTCTCGCTCGACCTCTTCTTGGTCTTCCGGATGCACGAGCCCCATGAACGCCGTGGAGTCGTCTCGCAGCTCCTCGACATCGCCGCCCCACATCTCCTCGTACGCGGAGTTGACGAACAGCAGCTCGCTCCAGTCGCCGTCGTACACGAACAGGACGTCGTCGGTTTTCTCCGCTATCTCCGACAGCTTCCGCTGGTTCTCCTCCGCCTTCTTGCGGGACCTGTGTTGCTCTACCGCGTTCGTGATCCGGTTCGCCAGCACCTGGTACTGGCTGACGCCGGACTCCTTCTGGAGGTAGTCCGTGACTCCGGCGGAGATGGCGTCGCTCGCTATCTCCTCCGACCCCTTGCCGGTGTACAGTACGAACGGAACGTCGGAGCGGCGGTCCCTGACCTCCTCGAGGAGGTCGATGCCGTCCATCCCCGGCATCTCGTAGTCGCTGACGACGCAGTCGAAGTCGTCCTCCTCCAGCATATCGAGTGCCTCCTCGGCGTCGGACGCCGTCCGGACCTCGAAGCGGTCGTCCTCGCGCTCCAGCAGGTCCGCGGCCAACTCGGCGAACTCCGGCTCGTCCTCCACGTGCAGGACGCGGACCCGCTCTTCCATACCCCATAACACGTCCCTGGCGCATAAAAGAGTCCGCAGGGACGTCGGAGTTCGGTAGGAAGAGAGGCTACCACCGTCGACCCCGCGGAATCTCGTCGCTCGCTACTCCCTCAATCCCTCGCTGACTGCGGCGACGCCCGCGCCTCCGTCGACGTCGACGCCCTCGTCCTCCAGGATGTCACCGAGCGCGTTCGCGAGGTAG
>CAZXNG010000143.1:0-3545 GCA_964642065.1 uncultured Halobacteriales archaeon | reverse complement strand
CCACGAGGTCGTCGGCCGCCTCCTCCGGCGTCAGGTCGTCGAGGAACGCGGTGTCGCCCTCGACCTTCGTCTCCTTCAGCTGGCGAACGAGCTCCTCCGTGTACGACGGATACGGATAGGGGTAGAAGTCTATGCGCTCCAGATCCCACTCGGGGTGTTTGATGGAGCCGTTGCCGTCTTCTTCGCCGTACTCTTCGAGGTCGTAGTGGTTCATCGCGCGGTCGATGACCTCCCGGCGCTGCGGCAGCAGACCCGATTCCTCCTCGCTCAGCAGTCCCGCGGCCTCGCTGCGGTTGTTCCGTATCCAGTCCTGGGCGTCGACGATGCCGTCCATCACGTTACGGGCCCAGTCGGGGTTCTGCTCTACCGCGCTCTCCTGCATCGTGACGACGCAGCAGGCGTGACGTCTCCAGATGTCGCCGGTGAACCTGAGTATCTCTCCGCCCGCGTCGAGCTCGCCTGCCGCGTTGAAGGGTTCCGCGACGATGTAGCCGTCTATGTTCTCCTCGCTGAGCGCCGCCGGCATGTCGGGCGGCGGCATCACGACGAGGCTTACCTCGTCGTCGGCGACGTCGTCGGTGTCGGTGCGCGGCGTCAATCCCACCTCGTCGAGCGCTATCTGGAGCACGACGTTGTGTATGCTGTACCAGAACGGCACCGCGACCCTTCCTCCGCCGAGGTCCTCCCAGCTCTCTATGCCCTCGTGCACCGTCATCGCGCTGCCATCGGTGTGGTCCCAGGCCACGACCTTGGCGTCGAACTCCCTGGCGTACCGCATCCAGACGGTCATCGGCATCAGGAAGTGCGCTACGTCGATGTCGCCGCCGAAGAACGACTCCGCCAGCTCGCTCCATCCCCTGAACAGAGTGGGCTCGTTCACCTCTACGCCGTGGTCCTCCCAGTGTCCGTTGGCGTACGCCGTCAGCAGGGGGGAGGCGTCGGTGATGGGTATGTAGCCGACGTCGAGGGTCTGGTCTCCGCCGCCGATACAGCCGCTGGAGGCCGCGGCGAGTCCGCTGCCGGCCGCCGCCGCGCCGAGGCCCTTCAGCCCGGTCTCCTCCATGAACTCCCTCCGGGTGAGGCCCTTCGTTCGGGCTTTCTCGCTGGGGTCGCTCCAGCCGTCGCCCATCACCGCGCGCATGGTCTCGCGTGCTTCGCCGTCGTCGGGGTCCGATTCTCGTGCCGTAGGTAGGTCGTCGTCAGTCATTCTTGATGTCGTCCTTGAAGAGCTGGAAGACCTCGCGCTTCCTGGCGCCGAAGCCCTCGCTGTCACGTTCCTGGATGTCGGCCGCGTGCACGACCTCTGTGATGCCGCGCCCCTCGCCACCCATGACGGCGATGCGGTCGCCGAGGTAGACGGCCTCCTCGATGTCGTGGGTTACGAAGACCGCGGTGAGGTCGAGCTTCTCCCTGAGCCCTAGGAACTCGTCCTGAAGCGTCATCTGCGTCAGTGCATCGAGCGCGCTGAAGGGTTCGTCGAGCAACAGGAGCTCGGGGTCGTTGGCGAGCGTACGCGCCAGCGACACCCGCTGTGCCATGCCTCCGCTCAGCTCCGCGGGGTTGGCGTCCTCGAACTCCCCGAGGCCTATCATCTCTATGAGCCGGTCGACGAGCTCTTCGTCGGGATGTTCGCCGCGGACCTCCGGTCCGAACTCTATGTTGTCGCGGACGGTGCGCCAGGGGTACAGATGGCTGTCCTGAAAGACCACTCCCCTCTGGTGGTCCGGGCCTTCGACGGTCTCTCCCTCGAAGACCACCCTGCCGTCGGTCGGCTCCTCCAGCCCGGCGATCAGGTGGAGCAGCGTCGTCTTGCCGCATCCGCTGGGTCCGAGGAGACAGAGTATCTCTCCCTCGTTGACCTCTAGCTCGAGGTCCTCGAAGACGATGGTGTCTCCGTATCTCTTCGTGAGGCCGTCGGCGTACGCCTTGACCTCGCGCTCCCCGAGCGTCTGTACCTGTGTCTCTCTGGTGCTCGACATTCTGTCTCCTCGGTTTGTTATCTGGCTGGCTGTTCAGTCGTCGCTGGGCTTCACGGGCTCCTTCTCGTCTTCCTTCACCAGCGGTATCTCGTCGTCGTCGTCGACGTAGCCGTGTTCGTTCATCCACTCCGTGGTCTCGCCGATGCGTTTCTCGTCGGCCTCGCGCACGGGCAGGAAGTTACGGAGCTCGAACTCGTCGCGCATCCGGTCGAAGTCGATGTCCTCGAACGCCTCGGGGTCCTCCTCCGCCTGTCGCTCCAGGAGGTCGATGTAGCGGTCGCGGTACTCGTCGAGGTTCGCGTTGATGTCCTCGACCGCGCGGTTGAGCGCGTTCCTGAACGCCTCGACCTGCTCGGGCTCGGGGTCCTCGCGGGTGACGATGGCGGCCTTGCAGGGCCCGTCGAAGACCTCGTTCAGCTCCTCGTCGTACCTGCCGAGGGTGACGTAGGGTTCGAGGACTGCGATGGCTTCGACGTCTCCGTCCTTGACGGCGTCGAACCGCTCCTCCGCGCTGCCGACGTGCTGGAGGTTGAGCTCGTCCTCCTCGAAGCCCTCGTTCTCCAGCATCTCGCGCATGCTGTAGAACGACGTAGCGTACTTGTTGATGCCTATCGACTTGCCGCGGAGGTCGTCGATGGTCTCGTAGTCCTTGTCTGCGCTGGTGAAGACGACGCGGTCCCACTCGCTGTAGCTGCCGATTATCTCGCGTCCGGTCTCGCTCGCCTGCTGGATGGCGTTCCACTCGCAGACTCCGTGGGTCTCGCCTTCCTCGTCGAGGTCGTCCCACCAGTCGGCGTCGTAGGCGTTCTCGCCCTCGTGGTCCTGCGTCCCGGGGGCGAAGTAGTCGAAGTCCGCGTCGACTCCCTCTTCCTCGAAGTACCCGTTCTCCTCGGCTACTTCCTGCACTAGCTCCCACGTGAAGTACTCGTGAGTGATGCTTAGATCTGACATCACCCCTACGTTTGAGGGGTGTTTATGTAAGGGTGCCTTTACCGGAGATATTTGTTACCGGTTCGACGCCGCCGGTGTCCTGCGTTCTTCCGAGATACCTCAGAACGGCTTCTCGAGGCTGAGTTTGGCGTCGCAGCTGGTGCAGACGCCGGAGTCGGCCTCCGTCTTGACGACGGTGTCTCGACCGCACTCGGGGCACTCTACCTCTGTCTGCTCTCGCACGGTGCCGGCACCCGTCAAGATGTCGTCGGGTTCGAGCTTTACTTCCTTCATACATACGGGCTAAGTGATGGACGAACAAATGACTTCTGGCGCTGGAAGTTGAGAATTATACATATATGGGGGTTAGCTGGACGTACGTCTCCCTGAACTGGTGTGACGTCGTATGCACGAGAGCCGGGCCGACAGCGTCGACCCACTGCTTCTTATTCAGTCGTCCAAGTGCTCGATGCCGTTCTTCGAGACGTTCGCCTTCGTCACCGTGTCGCCTAGCCAGTCGGGTCCGTCGTCCGGCGCGTCCTCCTCCCACGCCCAGCCGTCGTAGATGTGTACCTTGTCCGTGCCTTTCTCACGAAGACGTATCTCGTCAGCTCCGCTCTTCGCGCTGATATCGCC
>CAZXNG010000142.1:0-3646 GCA_964642065.1 uncultured Halobacteriales archaeon | reverse complement strand
CCGGGGATGACGGACGCGCCCTGCGGGTGGAAGTCGCGTTCGGGGTTGTCGAGACAGAGGATGGTGCTGTACTCGAAGCCGCTGAAGTCCGGTCGCTTCATGTGCAGCGTCCGCCCGAAGGTCTTCGTCTCCCCCCGCACCCCGGTCTTCATCGGGTTGGTCTCCTCGTGGGGCTCGATGTAGAGGTCGCTGCAGTCGCTTGCGAGCCCGCTGTCGAGTTCGGCCTGCACCTGCGCCGACAGGTCGCGGCCGTTGTTGGTGGCGGGGAACAGGATGTACCGGGGTTCGTCGTACTCCCGCCAGTCGGCGTCGGCGCGGCACATGTTCGCGACTATCTCGGTGTAGGGTCGGTGGAGGAACCTGTCGAGCCGGGGGTCCTCGAGGTAGACGGCGACGTCGGCGCCGTACATTATCGCCTCCTCCGCGAGCTCCTCCATCTCGTCGCCGACGAGCACGGCGACGACGTCCTCGTCGTCTCCGTAGTCGTCCTCGTACGTGTCCATCAGCTCCCTGGCTTTGCCCAGCATCTCCTTCGAGACGTCGAGGAGCGCTCCGTCGTGGGTCTCGCAGTACACCCACATGTCGCGGTACTCTCCGTCCTGCAGCTCGCTGAGGTACTGTTTGTCCTCCGTCGGGTGGTCGAGGTGACTCTTCTCGTCCTCTTCCTCCTCTTCCTCGGCCTCCGACTGCTCCTCTCCGTCTCCTTCCTGGGTTTCGGACTCCGCCGCCTCGTCCCCCTCGGCTCCCCCGCTATCGTCCTCTACCTGACGTATCCTGCGTTCGATGGCTTCGACGCCGGTCTTCCTGTCCTTGCCGTCGTGCTCGCTCTCGAGTATCTCTTCCAACTCGTCCCTGTCGTCGACGTCGTCGAGCGCGTCCTTCAGCTCCGCGACCGTGTGGTCGGAGGGGTCCATCTCCGGCATCTCAGGCACCTCCTCCGTACGGCGCCATCTCATCGACCACTTCTCGCATCGCCTCGCCGTCGTCGGAGTCTACGAAGGTGGCGTCGCGTTCGCTCGGCGGCTTCGGGATGGGGTCGACTCCGGACACGATGGTGGGGGAGCCGTCGAGGCCGACGTAGTCGGGGTCGAGGTTGAGCTCCTCGTGTCCCCACTCGGTCAGGTGGTCCTCAAAATCCTCCGCGCGCTCCCGTGTCTCCCGCCGGAGCCTCTTCCGCTTCAGACGGTGGCTGGCCTTCCGGTAGCTGGCCTCGAACTCGGGGTCGGTGACGACGACGGCGGGCGTGCTGCATTCGACGGTCTCTATCTCGTCGGGGTCGCCTTCGACGAGGCGTTTGGCGCGTATCCTGTCGCCGTCTTCGTCGTAGGTCATGTTTATCACGTGCGTGAGAAGCGGCCACTCGAGGCACCAGTCGGTCTGCGGCCCGGTGTGGCCGGTCTCTCCGTCCGCGGTCTTGAACCCCGCGAAGACTACGTCCGGCTGTGGGTCGAGCTTCTTGAGCGCGGTGGCGATGGTGATGGAGGTCGCCCAGGTGTCTGCGGCGGCGAACGCCCTGTCGGACAGGAGGTAGAGGTCGTCGGCGTAGTAGTCCCGCATCCCCTCCTCCAGTATCTTGGTGAAGTCCGGCGGCCCCATACCCATGATGGCGACGTCTCCGCCGTGCTTCACCTTCATCTGGAGAGCGGCTCTGCAGGCGAAGTGGTCGTTCGGGTTCATGACCGTCGGCGTGGCTCCGCGCTTCAGGTGGCCGTCTTCGTCGAACTCGACCTGGCCTTCGCGGAAGTCGGGGACGCCTTTCGTGAGGACGACGTAACGCATACCCGCAAACAAGTATCGGCGGGTTATTATAGTTTCCAACCCTCATGGACTATCATCGGGGTTCTCCGCTGCGGCCGCCGACCCGAGGTCGCGAGGCTGCGGATACCGGCGGAACTACCACAACCAATATGTCGCCGAACCACCAGTTCGGAGTATGCTCGACTCACGGGAGGCCGTCGCAGCGTGGCTGCTGGCGTTCTTCCTCCCGATAACCGTCGTCGCGCTCGGAGCCCTGATACGGCCCGAGCTCTTCTACGACAGGTTCGTCTGGCAGAACCTCTACGGACCCATCGTCGCGGACTCGATGAAGGAACCCTCGGTCTACCGAGCAGGCGTCGAAGCCCACCCCGGCTACACCATCACCAGCACCGCGGTATACGCCTACTACCTGCTGCTCTCCGTCATCGGAATCGTGGAGCTGCTCGAACGGTACGACGTCGGCAACACCCCCGAGTTCTTCTACGCTATGGTGCCCTTCGGGTTCGCGGGCGGCGCTCTACGCGTGATCGAGGACACCGGAGCAATCGACGCACCGCTCGGATACTTCTTCATCTCGCCGCTGATCTACGTCACCATGGCCGCGTTCACCGCGGCCGCGTTCGCCGTCGCCCTCCGGCTCGAGAGCCGCGGCAGGTTCGACAGCTACACCAAGCCACTCACGGGTTTCGGGGTCGCGGCGGCCGCAGTCTTTGGCGGCTACGTCCTGCTCCAGGGCTTCCTCGACCCCCCCATTTTCGCCATCGTACCCATCGGAGCCCTCGGCATAGGCACCGCAGCCTGGGCGGTGTTCTGGTACTCGATGAAGTTCAACGCACCCGGTGTCATAGAGCCGACGGGCAAGATGGGTGCCGTACTCCTCTGGGCGCACATGCTCGACGCGGCCTCCACCGTCGTCGGGGTCGAGTTCTTCGGCTACGGCGAGAAACAGCCGATAGTCAACGCCATAATCTCCGCCACGGGCACCGCTTACACCTTCATCCTCATCAAGGCCGCTATCATCGTACTGATACTGTGGTCGTTCGACGAGAAGTTCTTCGAGGACTACGACCGTCTGCCGTACCTACTCCTGGTCGCTGTGCTGGCGGTAGGTCTCGGACCGGGCACCCGGAACACCCTCCGGGTCATGATAGGGGTGTAGTGGAGGAGGTACCGTGGAAGCAGAGGACGGGGCGGTACGTACGATACGGGTCGAGGGCGTAGCCGAACCCGTCGACGTCTACGAGACGCTGGACGCGGGAGTGCTGCTGGAGCCGATGGACAGGGGCTGGCCACACGAGGTGGTCGGCGTCGAAGTCGTTGACGGCCTCCGCCTGGGTCCCGACGAACCCAGGCCGTGGCGGCGGATTGAAGAATGGTTACCTGGGGTCGTAGACGTCGACACCGCAGCCGGAGCCTACGGATACGTCGGCTACGACGTATGCAGACGCGACGAGGATCTGCCGGAGCTCGCCGAGCGGGACAGCGGACTCCCGGACGTCGCCCTCGACCTGTACGACACCGTGGTCGTCTTCGACGGAGGCTCCGCGAGGGTGGAGGCAGTCGAACACCCGCGGCAGAACGCGCCTTCCGGGGAGCGCGCCGAAGCTCTCGCGGAACGACTCCGGGACGTCGACGGTAGACGCGCGGCCAGGGCTTTCGACGCGACCTACGTGGAGTCCAGCTTCGGCCGCGACGAGTACGAGGAAGCCGTCCGGAAGGTGAAGCAGGAGATACGGGAGGGTGAGACCTTCCAGGCGAACATCAGCCAGAGGCTGACGTTCGAGTCCGACGCCGAAGCCGTCGACCTCTACCGCGCGCTCCGGCGCACCAACCCCTCGCCGTACATGGCGCTCTGGGAGGACGACGACCACGCCGTCGTGTCGTCCAG
>CAZXNG010000141.1:0-3680 GCA_964642065.1 uncultured Halobacteriales archaeon | reverse complement strand
AAGGACGTCATACTGGAGATGCTCCGCCGGCTCACGGTGAAGGGCGGCGTCGGCAAGGTCTTCGAGTACACGGGTCCCGGGGTGGAGGCGCTGGAGGTGCCGGAGCGCTGCACCATCGCGAACATGGGCACGGAGCTCGGCGCCACCTCCTCGGTCTTCCCGAGCGACGACAAGACGAAGGACTACCTCCGACGACTGGGACGCGAGGACGACTTCAGGGAGCTCCAGCCCGACCCCGACGCGGAGTACGACGACGAGGTAACCATCGACCTCGGCGGGCTCGAACCCCTCGTCGCGTGTCCGTCGATGCCGGACAAGGTCGTGCCGGTGACGGAGGTCGAGGGCGAGGAGGTCGAGCAGGTCATCGTCGGCTCGTGCACGAACGGGGCGTACGAGGACGTGAAGGCGTTCAGTCAGGCGTTAGACGGCAACGAGGTCCACGAGGACGTGCACTCCATCGTGGCGCCGGCGTCGAAGCAGGCTGCTGAGCTGCTGGCCAGGGAGGGCGACGTCGCGGACATGATGGAGGCGGGAGTGAACTGGAGCGAGTCGACCTGCGGCGCCTGCATCGGCATCGGCCACGTACCCGGAAGCGACAGCGTCTCGCTGCGGACGTTCAACCGGAACTTCGAGGGACGTAGCGGCATCGAGGACGACTCCGTCT
Source organism: uncultured Halobacteriales archaeon (assembly GCA_964642065.1). Classification (GTDB taxonomy): domain Archaea; phylum Halobacteriota; class Halobacteria; order Halobacteriales; family Halorutilaceae; genus JAQZDA01. The sequence goes on along the minus strand of CAZXNG010000141.1, from coordinate 3,016 downwards.
ACCTCTGCAGCCCCGAGGTCGCCGCCGCGGCGTCCGTCACCGGAGAGATAACCGACCCACGTGACTACTCCGACAGCTACGGCGTCGACGCCCCCGGAGTCGTACTGCCGGACGGCATGGGCGGCCGAGACCCCGACCTGCTGGACCCAGCGGACGCCGCGGACGACGTAGAGCTGAACAAGGGACCGAACATCGGCAGCGTGCCGCTCGGCGACGAGCTGGAGGACACCATCGAGGGCGAGACCATCCTGAAGGTCGGCGACGACATCACCACGGACCACATCATACCGGCGACCAGCGACATCCTGAAGTACAGGTCGAACATCGACAAGCTCAGCGAGTTCACGCTGTCGCGGGTCGACGAGGAGTTCGCCGACCGCGCGAAGGAGAAGGGCGGTGGCTTCATCGTCGGCGGCGAAAACTACGGCCAGGGCAGCAGCCGTGAGCACGCGGCGCTCTGTCCCATGTACCTCGGCATCGAGGCCGTGGTCGCGAAGTCGTTCGCCCGTATCCACAAGGCCAACCTCCTGAACTTCGGCCTGCTGCCGCTGACGTTCCAGGACAACGACGACTACGACGAGATAGACGAGGGCGACGAGCTACGTATCGACGGCGTCATCGACGGCGTCGAGGGCGACGAGGAGGAGACGAGCCTGGTAGTGGTGAACGAGACGAAGGACGTCGAGATACCGGTGGAGCTCGACGCCTCTCTCCGCGAGCGTGAGTATCTGATGGCGGGCGGCAAGCTCAACCACACGAAGAAGCAGGCGTAGATACGCGGGGTCGACCTACCGGCCTGTATCCGTTTTCTTCAGGCGGTCTCCTGTTCGCCCTCTACGCCGAGCTCCAGAGGCGCCCAGTCCTGTCTCAGGCCGTCGGTGTCCGTCACCCTGGCCATAGGCGTACCCTCGGAGACGCGGACGTCGACGCGGACGTCGCAGAAGTGCGAGAACCCGTCGACTACGTCCTCATCCGAACGCGAGCTGTCGACGTAGACCACGCCGAGGTCCTCGGTGGCGAGCACGCGGCCGGTGAAAGTGTGGACGAACCGCGTGACCTCGCGGTGTTCCGCGTGCTCGAGCAGCGAGGAGACGGAGAACAACCCCATCCGGACGCCGGCGGGGCCTCGCTCCACGAGCGTCTCGTAGAGCGTCGATATCTCGGCGGATATCTTCCCGAGGTCCCCGGGGCCGTCTATCTCTCCGTGTCGGCCGATGAACCTGTTGGAGCTGGTCTCCGCCGAGCAGTCGACGACGCCGACGCGGGCGGGGTCGACGTCGACGTCTATCTCCTCGTACCGCTGGAACAGCTCCTCCCCTGGTTCGTCGGCGGAGACGAGCAAAGCGGTCTCCTCGGAACCCTCCTCCGGAACGGTCAGCGCGAGAGCGAGGTCGAGCCCTCCCTTCGAGCGGGGGCCGGCGACGAGGACGTTGGTGCCTGCGGGTACGCCTCCGATGGACAGCTCCGGCGGGAAGCCGAACGTGTACTCGAACGCGCGGCTCATCTCAGCCGCCTCCGTCCCCGAGTCCGTAGGTCTCTATCTTCGAGGCTGCGTCCTCCGCGAGCAGACGTAGGTATCCCTCGTCTTCGTGGGTGAAGTCCCGTGGTTCGTCGTCGTAGACGCACAGGGTTCCTGTGGCCTCCTCCCCATCTGGCTTCACTGGGCAGCCGGCGTAGAACCTGAGACCGAGCTCGTGTACGGCCGTCATGCCGTCGCACCACGAGTGGTGGCGGGCGTCCTCCACAACGGTGACATCGTCCTCCATCAGGGTGTAGTTGCATATCGCCTCCTGCCTGGGTGTGGAGTCGGCGTCGAGTCCTTCGGCTGCGAGGAACCGCTGCTCGCGTTCGCCGATGACGGAGATGGTAACGACGTCGGCGTCGTAGTGTCGTCTCGCGAGCTCCGCAACACGTCCCAGCTCGTTACGGAGCCTAGAGGAGTCGGCGTCCACGGCTTCCGCGAGCTTCAGCCGGCTTCCCTCGTCTCCGAACGGGTACGCGGTCTGGCTGCGGTTCTCCGCGGACGTCCGGAGGATGCGTTCCAGTCTCTCGCCGGAGTCTTTCGCGTCGCGTGGCACGAACTCCGTGACAAGCTTGCCGTCCTCGGACGTTACCTCGTCGAGGTCGGCGTCGGTGTAGAAGACGCAGGCGGTGTCGGGCTGTATCTCCCTGACACGGCGCACGAGGTCGAACCCGGTTCCGTCCTCCACCTGTATCTCCGTGACCACGACGTCGAAGCTCTCCTCCCTCAGGAGGTTCTCGGCCTCCTCCAGCGAAGACGCTGTCACCACCTCGACGTCGTCCGCGGCGGCGACCGGGTGGGGTGGGTCCGCCTCCGGCTCCGTGTGAAGCACCCTGATGGAGGTCATCTCGACATTGTTTCGAACGGGATCCACCTAACTCTTAGGGAGGTTCACGGTACCTGAGAATCGGGTGGAAGAACGTCCATATGACAGACGTATATCCGGTGTTCCTACCGGTGGACGGCGCAGGTACTAATACGGCGGGAGACGACCACCGGTCATGGAAACAGAGAACGTCTTGATAACGGGCTGTTCGTCGGGCATCGGACGGGCATCGGCGGAGCTCTTCCACGACCACGGCTGGAAGGTCTACGCCACCGCCCGCGACACCGACGACATCCAGGACCTCGCCGACCAGGGCATGGAGACGCTGGAGCTAGATGTCACCAGCGACGGAGACGTCGAGGACGCCGTGGAGACCATGGTAGAAGCGGACGACGGGGTCGACTGCGTCGTCAACAACGCGGGCTACGGCGAGACCGCCGTCGTGGAGGACCTCGAGGTCGAGGACCTCCACCGACAGTTCGAGGTCAACACCTACGGACCGCAGCGGCTGATGCACGAGGTTCTTCCGTACATGCGCGAGCAGGGCAGCGGCACCGTCGTCAACATGTCCAGCGTCGGAGGTAGGCTGTCGCAGCCGGGCATCGGCGCGTACTGCGCCTCCAAACACGCGCTGGAGGCGTTGAGCGACGCCGCCCGCGCAGAACTAC
>CAZXNG010000140.1:0-3682 GCA_964642065.1 uncultured Halobacteriales archaeon | reverse complement strand
CCGTAACCGTCGACTTCGACGGCACCGCCCCCGAGGTCGACGGCAACCTCAACGCGCCGCCCGCCGTCGCCCGCAGCGCGGTCTACTTCGTCGTCCGGTGCGTCACCGACCCCGACGTGCCTCCAAACCACGGCTGCATCGCCCCCGTCGACGTCGAGATACCGGAGGGCTGTCTGCTGAACCCCGAGCCTCCGGCGGCAGTGGCGGGCGGCAACGTCGAGGTCAGCCAGCGGGTGGCCGACATCGTCTTCGAGGCGTTCCGACCCGCGGCCGGCGACCGGGTGCCGGCTCAGGGACAGGGCACGATGAACAACACCACGGTGGGCAGCGCGGAGTTCGCGTACTACGAGACGGTGGGCGGAGGAGCCGGCGCGACGGCGGAGGCCGGCGGCCTGTCGGGGGTGCACGTCGGGATGTCGAACACCCTGAACACTCCGGTGGAGGCGCTGGAACGCGAGTACCCCCTCCACGTCGAACGGTACACTCTTCGGCGCGGCAGCGGCGGCAGCGGCCGCCGAAGCGGAGGCGACGGCGCCGTCCGGTCGATACGTCTGCTGGAGCCGGCGGAGGTGTCGCTGCTCGCCGACCGACGCCGCCACGCTCCGAAGGGCGCGATGGGCGGCGACGACGGAGAGGTCGGCCGGAACCTCGTCAACGACGACGTGGTTGCGGCGAAGACCACCCTGTCGCTCGACGGAGGCGACGTCGTAACCGTGGAGACGCCTTCGGGAGGCGGCTACGGCGAAACCGAGAACGGGGGAGATGGAGGATGAAGCCGCTGGAGAAGCTGAAGGCGATAGCCGAGTTCTCGCGTATCGAACACACCCTGTTCGCGCTTCCGTTCGCGTTCATGGGAGTCGTGCTCGCCACCGGAGGCGTACCCGACCCGGTGCTGGTGTTCTGGGTTTTCCTCGGCCTCATAGGGGGACGGGGGGCGTCGCTGATGATAAACGACTACGTCGACGCACCGCTCGACGCCGAGAACCCCAGGACGGAGGACCGGCCGATACCCAGCGGCCGCATCGGAGAGCGCGAGGGACTGGCATACATCACAGTCGGCGCGCTCGTCCTGTTCGCCGCAGCCTGGCAGATCAACCTGACGGCGTTCGTGCTGTCGCCGATAATCCTGGTGAACGCCTACGTCTACCCACACGTGAAACGTTACAGCGCGGCGTCGCATCTCGTGCTCGGCCTCAACGGGAGCTACGCCCCCATCGGCGGCTGGATAGCGGTGCGGGCGCAGGACGTCCACCCCGTGACCTACCTCGGGAGCCTGGAGTACTGGCCCTCCGTCGTGCTCGGCGCCGCCCTGGTGTTCTGGTACGCGGGCTTCGACGTCATCTACAGCCTGCAGGACGTAGACGTCGACCTCGAGATGGGTCTGAAGAGCGTGCCCGCGGTCTACGGCGTCTCGACGGCGCGGAAGCTGGCGGCGGCTTCGCACGCGGTCATGCTGGCGTTCCTCGCCGCTCTCACCTGGTGGGCGGAGACGGCGGGCTTCGACGGCCGCGTGCTCGGCGCCGGCGTGGCGGTGGGCGCACTCCTCCTGGGGTACGAGCACCTCGTCGCAGAACGGGACACCGACCTCGCGTTCTTCTACGTCAACGCCGTCGTCAGCGCTGTGCTGTTCGTCGCCGTCGTCGCCGCCGTACTGGTCTGACCGCTGCCGCGGCTCACCCGTCCGTCACGGCGTCGTCGGCGTCTCCGGTGGATTCGGCGGTGTCTTCTCCCCTCTCCAGTCGTTCGATACGTACCTGGAGGATGCGTGTGTTGTCGGTCTCCTCTATGGTGAGCTCTACGCCGTCGTACTCGACGGTCTCGCCCTCCTCCACCAGTCGCCCCATCCGGTTGAAGATGAAGCCTGCGACGGTCTCGAACTCGCCCTCCTCCGGCAGGTCGATGTCGAGGGCGTCGTTGACCTCGTCGAGGTTGACCTCTCCCTTGACGACGATGGTGCGGTCGTCGACCCTTCGGATGGGTTTCTCCTCCTCGAGCTCGAAGATCTCGCCGACTATCTCCTCGACGATGTCCTCGATGGTGACGATGCCCTCGGTCGACCCGAACTCGTCGATGACGACCGCCATATGGATGCGTCCTTCCTGCATCTCCCGCAGCAGCTCGTCTATCTCCTTGGTCTCCGGCACGTGGAGCGACGGCGTTACGACGTCGTCGAGGCCCTCGTCCATCTGTCGCGCCCGCACGAGGTCACGGATGTTCGCCAGCCCCTCGACGTTGTCGAGGCTCTCCCTGTACACTGGGACCCGGGTTACGTCGTTCTCCACGCAGACTTCGAGCACCTCATCGACGGTGCTGTCTCGCGACACGGCGACGACGTCGAGACGCGGCACCATTATCTCCTTCGCGATGGTGTGGCTGAACCGGAAGACGCTCTCTATCATCTCGCGCTCGTCCTCCTCGATGACGCCCTCCTTCTCCCCGGTCTTCAGTAAGCCCTCTATCTCGTCCTTCGTCACGTAGCTGGTCTCTATGTCGCTCCTTCCTCCGGTGACCCTGTTGACGACGCGGGTGACGTGGTCGAAGAAGACGACGGCAGGGTACATCATCCGCTGCGACCACTGCAGCGGCTTCGCTATCGTCAGCGCCCATCCCTCCGTGTGTTCGACGGCGTAGCTCTTCGGCGCGCTCTCGCCGAGGATGAGCACGAGGGTGCTGATGACCACCGTGGTCGCCACCACGGCCTGACCGGGCGGCAGGTAGACGGCGGCGAGCGCGGTCGCTATGCTCGACATCGCGATGTTGACGACGTTGTTGCCGACGAGGATGGTGACCAGCAGCCGGTGGGGGTCTCTGCGCAGACTGTGGAGGACGTCGGCGCGGCCGTCGCCCTCGAGCTCTCCTTCGTCTATCATCCGCTCGACCTTGTGGCGTTCGAGCGAGAACATCGCTATCTCGCTGCTGGAGAAGAACGCGCTGAGCGCCATCAGCACTACGATGGCCGCGACCATCAGCCACGTCGTCGAAGCTACGAGCAGAACCACGATGTTTGTCCTTCAGGGGTCAGCGACAAATATCTTTACACGCGAGGGTTCAGGTCCCGTGCTGCCACTCCTGCGTGTACTCCCTCTGCGCCTCGCTCATCTCGTCTATCTCGACGTCGAGGCTGTCGAGCTTTATCTCCGCACATCTGCGGTCGACGTCGTCGGGGACTTCGTGCACCCCGGCTTCGAGCTCCTCCTCGACCACCCGTTCGACGCAGAGCGCCTGCACCCCGAACGACTGGTCCATGACCTCGACGGGGTGGCCGAGCGAAACCGGGGTTGCGAGGTTGACGAGCCGGCCTTCCGCGAGCACGTTCAGCCGGCGGCCGTCCTCCATCTCGTACGCCTCCACTCCGTCTCTAACCTCTCGTCGACTGACGGCGAGGTCGTCGAGTGCGTCGAGGTCTATCTCGACGTTGAAGTGGCCGGCGTTCGCGAGTATCGCTCCGTCCTGCATTTCCCTGAAGTGTTCGCGTCGTATCACGTCGCGGTTCCCCGTCGTCGTCACGAAGACGTCGCCTTCCCTCGCGGCCTCGTCCATCGTCGTCACGGTGTGGCCGTCCATGTGCGCCTGAAGCGCCCGGCGGGGGTCGACCTCGGTGACGACGACGTCGGCGTCCTGTCCGCTGGCCTTGCGGGCGACGCCGCGGCCGCAGTAGCCGTAGCCCGCGACGACGACGGTC
>CAZXNG010000139.1:0-3687 GCA_964642065.1 uncultured Halobacteriales archaeon | reverse complement strand
GCGGCGAACCCCGCTGCGATGCCGGCGACAGCGCCGCCCGCCATGTACAGTTCGACGCCGGCGACGTCGTGCATCTCGCCGGCGAAAGACAGCGCGCTCGCCGCCAGAACAGTGGGTATCACGGCGTCACCCAGCCCCATGTACAGGGCGTCGCGGTCGTCCTCGTCGACGCCGACGTCCTCCATGAAGGAGTAACCCCGGCGGCGCGGCACGACGAACAGGACGGGTAGACGCATGTCCATGACCCCGTCGGCGAGGGTCAGCATGTGCTTCGTCCGGTAGACCGCGACCGCGTCGTAGATAGCGAGCAGGGCGAGCAGGAGGAACGCCGGGAGGACGCCGAGACTGACGCCGAAGATAGCCGCGGCACCCGCACCCATCAGCACGCCGGCGGCGTCGACGACGTACCACTCGGGGTGGAGGTAGAGCAGGCCCACGAGCGCGGCGGCCAACACTCCGGCGGCGACCGCCGGCAGGAAGGCGTCGAGCACGTAGAACGCGAGAACGCCGACGGAGGCTAGCACCCCCGCTTTCACGAGGAAGTCGACCTCGAACCTCATCGCCGCGATGATCAACCCTGTTATGACGAGGACGGCGACGACGTATATCGCGGTGTTCGCGGGGTTCTCCGGCGTCTCCGTCGCCTGCAAGCCCGCCTCCGAGAACGGCGGCACGAGGAACAGTGCGCCGGCTACGACGACGGAGAACAGAGCAGCCATCCCGAGGTAGGGCGCTAGGTCGCGTACGTCCATCTTACCTCCACGTGAACCCGCGGGGGTTTGTAGGTTGTCTTTACCGGACACCAACCGGAGCCTCCGGACCGCGTTCTGACGCCACCGTTCACAGCAGCCGTTCCGCGCGCTCCACCGCGGACTCGACCTCCTCCAGCCGCTGCCTCGTCGCCTCCATCTCGTCCTCCAGCTCGTCGACGCGTCGACGGACCTCCTCCACGTCGACGTCTCCGGCCGCCTGGTGCGCCCGCCGCATCTCCTCGTAGCGGTCGTCCAACGCCAGCCTGCGTATCCTGCGGAGCAGGTCGACGACGTCTTCGTCGGCGAACTCCTGTACGACCTTCCGGAGCTCCGGCGCCTCGTACCTGACGACGTCGGCGGGTTCGTCGAACCCTATCTCGAACGCCGAGCCGTCGAAGCTCTTGAGGAAGCTCCGGGGGACGGCGCGCCGGAACTCGACGGCGTCGTCGACGTAGTGCTCGAGCTTCGACCGCGAATACCCCGTCATCTCCAGCACCTCCTCCGCCGAGCGGTCGCCGGCGACGTCCTCCACCCGTCGCGCGTCGTCGACGTCGACGGCCTGGTCTTCGACGAGAGGGAGCTCTCCCGCCCGAGCTCCCACGCGTACGACGTCCGCAGCCGACGCCCTCTCGCGGAAACCCTCGAACTCCTCCTTCACCCTCCGGTCGTACTCGCCGACGAGTTCGACGAGCTCGCTGGCGTCGACGTCGTCGTGCTCCCTCGCACGCTCGAGACGTCCGCGGAGCTCGTCCCTCTCCTCCTCTAGCTCGTCTATCCTCCGGCGCAGCCTGTGTCGTTCGCCGTCGGCCTCGTCCCGCAGACGCTCGGCTTCCTCGAGAGCGGCGACGGCGTCCTCCACGTTTTCGAGGTCCCGTTCCGCGCGTTCGAAGTGCTTCTCCCGTATGGTACGGCGGTCGAACCTCTCGGCCGCCTGCAGGAAGCTGTCCTCGCCGTACACCTCGTCCTCTTCGACGGCCTCCTCGACGGCGGTGGCGATGCTCCGGAACTCGACGTAGCTTCCGAAGTCGCCGCGTCCGGTCGCGCTGTCGCGGTACTCCCGCACCGCTGCGTCGAAACGGCTCTTGAGGTCGGCGGCGCGTCTCAGCGGCTCCGCCCCCGCCTCCTCCACCCTGTCGAGCGCGTCCTCCAGCCTCTCGACGTCGTCGGTCACTGTCGACGGGTTGGAGGTACGTCTGGTTAGAACCACCGGTAGATGGCAAACCAATTAGTGGGTCGCCGCCGACTCTCGTGGTATGAGCGAGCGAGGCGGGGAAGGCGAGGGAGGGGGTTCGGACAGCAGCCCGAGCAAGTGGGCGGCGCCCGCCTACGGCGAGGCGCTCCCCGACAGGTTCTCCGCCGACGAGGTCTTCCAGCGGGTCGTCGTCGCCGCCGACGAGGAGCTGACGTCGACGACGAGGATGCTGTTCTTCAGCGGCGTCGCCGCCGGCTTCGCGATATCCATCACCTTCATGCTGTACGCGTCGATGTCCGCGTCCACGGACAGCAAGTTCCTCGGCGCGTTCCTCTACCCCCTCGGCTTCGTCTACATCATACTCGGAGGCTACCAGCTGTACACCGAGAACACCCTCCCACCCGTCGCCCTCACGCTCGAACGGCTCGCCAGCCTGCCGTCCCTACTCCGGCACTGGGGCACGGTGCTGGCGGGGAACTTCGCCGGAACCGCGGTAGCCACCGTGGTGCTCGTATACGGCGGGGTCTTCGAACCCGAGACGGCGGCGACTGCGCTGGAGATAGCTGGGAAGGGAGCGTTCGAAACCGAGTGGTCGGCACTGTTCTTCAAGGCGATGTTCGCCGGACTCGTCGTCGCCGGAGTCGTCTGGGTCGAGTACGCAGCCCGCGATACCATCTCACGTCTCGTCGTCGTCTACCTCGCGTTCCTGTCGATACCGATGGGCGACCTGTTCCACGTCGTCGTCTCGTTCACCGAGGTCGTCTACCTCTCGCTACTCGGCGAGATCGCGGTGACGTCCGGACTGACGGGCTTCGTCCTCCCCGTGCTGCTCGGCAACACCGTTGGAGGCGTGGTGCTCGTCACCGTGGTCAACTACTTCCAGACCAGCGAGGAACGCCTGGAGGACGCGCGGCTGAAGGGCGCGGACCGCCGGCTGTCGGTGCCCGAGTGGCTGTTCGGACGGTTCGTCGGCCGGTCGTACGTCCCCATCCTCGACACCGCGGAAGCCGCCATCGTAGGAGACGACAGCTACCGCGTCGTCGTCCCCGTCACCAACCCCCGCACCGAGACCGGACTGCTGAGGTTCGCGTGTCAGATAGCGAGCGAGAAGGACCGGGCGACGGTGCACGCCGTACACGTCGTACAGGCCCCCGACAGGATGTCGTTGATATCCGGAGGTCACGCCGAACGTATCAGCGAGATGTCGGAGGAGCTGATGGACGAGTTCGACGACGTCGCCGAGGAGTACGACGTCGGGTTCAAGGCCTCCACCGTCTCCACACATCGGTCGTTCGAGGAGGTCTTCGACCTCGCCCGCAGGACCAACCCCGACCTCGTGGTCCTCGGATGGGGTGAAGGCCACATCTGGAACGCCGGCCGCACCAGCCGCCCCATAGACGAGCTCACGCAGGAGCTACCCTGCGACTTCCTCGTCGCCAAGGACCGCGGCCTCGACTCCTCCCGCATACTCCTCCCGACAGCGGGCGGCAGCGACTCCGCTCTGTGCGCCGAGGTCGCACGCGGCCTCAAGGGGGCATGCGGCTCCACGGTACGCCTGTTGCACGTCGTCGACGGCGAACGACGCCGCGACGCAGGCGAGGAGTTCCTGAAGGAGTGGGCGGAGGAACACGGCCTCGGGGGCTCGGAGATGGAGGTCGACACCTCCGGCGACATACAGGCCGCGATAGAGGAGAACGCCCGGGACTGCAGCATGGTCTTCGTCGGAGCCACGGACAAAGGCCT
>CAZXNG010000138.1:0-3862 GCA_964642065.1 uncultured Halobacteriales archaeon | reverse complement strand
CCTCCCGCCGGCGAGTAGCCTCCGAGGTCGTCCGCCGCAGTGACCCGGTGGCAGGGCACCACCACTGGAAGCGGGTTACGTCCGCAGGCAGCGCCGACCGCGCGCGCCGACGTGTCGAGCTCCCGCGCTACCTCGCCGTAGCTCCGGGTCTCCCCGTACGGGATATCTTCGACGACGCGGGTGAGGTCTCCGGTGAAGCCGTCGGGATGTCGGACGCGTACGTCGAACCTCCTGCGGACGCCTCGCTCGTACTCGTCTAGCTGTCGACGTAGCTCGTCATCGGAGACGTCGACGGTCGTCCGGTCCAGGGTGACGGGACGTCCGAACAGCTCCACCTTCAACCTCGGTCTCAAGCGACCTCCTCCTGCATCGCGCACGCCCTGCAGAGCTCTCCCTCCGGAGACGTCGGCTCCCCGCAGCGCTCGCACTCCACCAGCTCGCCGGTGCTCCAGTCGAGCTGGCGGGCTATCTCCTCGTACGCGTTCACTATCGAGTGCCGGGTGCCCGGGTGGCGGCGCTCGTACTCCAGCAGCATGTCTCGGACGTCGCCCCGGGTCGCACCTTCGGCGTTCGGGCACTCTTCGAGGTAGACCGGCAGGCCCTTGAGCTCCGCGTACAGCGCGACCTCCTTCTCGGGGACGTCGCGCAGCGGCTTCGCCCGCCGGACGAAATCCTCGCTCTCCTCCGTCGAGAGGGAGGCGCGGTAGTGTCGGCTCATGCGGTCGACGCCTCCGTCGAGGAAGTTCATCAGCGCGGTCTGGGCTACGTCGTCGAGGTTGTGTCCCGTCAGCAGCTTGGTGGCGTCGAGACGTTCGGCGTGCCGGTTGAGCGCGGTGCGGCGGAACACCCCGCAGTAGCTGCAGGGTTTGCCCTCCATGGGTTCGACGTCGCGGTCGACCCGCACGTCGAACTCGTCCTCGAACTCCACTACCTCGTGCCTGACGTCGAGCCTGTCCGTCAGCTCCCTCGCCGTCTCCACCGCCTCGTTCCGGTACCCCTCGATTCCCTCGTCCAGGGTCAACGCGACTATCTCCACGGACGGGTTCTCGCGGAAGGTGCGGGCGAGGACGTCGAGGAGCACGCTGCTGTCCTTGCCGCCGCTGAGGCCGACGACCCAGGTCTCGTCGCCCTCCAGCAGGTCGTCCTCGCGGACCCGGCTCTTGACGTGGCCTTCGACGGAGTCGTACAGGTGGGTCTCGCACAGGTGGCTGCCGCTGTAGCTCTGGCGGACGACGGCGGGTTCGCTGCAGCGGCTGCATTGCATCGTGTAGGCCGACGGGACGCGCACCCTAACGCTTTACGTGTCGACGGCTCGCAGTCTGTTTACGTATTCGGAAAGTATTTTATCGTTCATCACAAACTTAACGTGTGAGCAAGGAGTCGACGGAGAGCAGGATACTCGAGGTCCTCGAGCGCGACGCCAAGGCGAGCCACGGCGACATCGCCGACGAGGTAGGCGTCAGCAAGCCCACCGTCCGGAAGTACATCAGGGAGCTCGAGGACGAGGGCGCGATAGTCGGGTACAGCGCGGAGGTCGACCCAAAGAAGATAAACGACAGGACGGTGTCTCTCGTCGGAGTCGACGCCGAGAGCGACCAGTTCCTCCGCGTCGTCGAGGACCTACAGGACGTCGACGACATACGGAAGCTGTACATCAGCAGCGGAGACCACGACCTGATGGCGGAGGTGGTGTCGGAGGACAACAACGAGCTCCGGAGCATCATCTCCGACGAGATATCCGAGGTCGACGGCGTCTGCGCCTCTCATCCGACGGTGCTGCAGGAGCGCGTGAAGTAGGTTGAGTGTTCCTTCTGTCCAGCGGTTCGGACCCCCCGTTAGGCGATAGAGTAAGTCACGTTGACGTACCCATAACCTGAATTGTCTGGGAAAGAACTTATGTTCAGGCTCTGCCAATACTCGTTCGAGAGATGGCAAACAGCTCCGACCAGACGCTGCGGACCGACAGACTGAACCTGAAGATTCTCGACCAGAACGCCCGCGACGTCGGACCCCGGGACGACGGCTTCGACTACGCCGAGGGGTTCCGGAAGCTCGACCTCGACGAGGTCAAGCAGGACGTCGAGGACGTCCTGACGACGTCGCAGGACTGGTGGCCGGCGGACTACGGCCACTACGGCCCCCTGATGATACGTATGGCGTGGCACAGCGCCGGCACCTACCGAACCGTCGACGGACGAGGCGGAGCAGCCGGCGGCCGCCAGCGGTTCGCGCCGCTCAACAGCTGGCCCGACAACGTCAACCTCGATAAGGCGCGGCGCGTGCTGTGGCCCGTCAAACAGAAGTACGGCCGAAGGCTGTCGTGGGCCGACCTCCTGGTACTCGCCGGAAACGTCGCGCTGGAGAGCATGGGATTCGACACCTACGGCTTCGCCGGAGGACGCGAGGACGCGTACGAACCCGACGAAGCCGTCGACTGGGGCCCCGAGGACGAGTGGATGGGCGACGAACGCCACGACGAAGAAGGCGTCCTTGAGGAGCCGCTCGCCGCCGACCACATGGGGCTCATCTACGTCAACCCAGAGGGACCCGGCGGCGACCCCGACCCCGAGCGGGCCGCCGACTACATCCGGCAGTCGTTCGAGAGGATGGCGATGGACGACGAGGAGACCGTCGCATTGATCGCCGGCGGCCACACGTTCGGCAAGGTACACGGAGCCGCCAGCGACGACCACCTCGGCCCCGACCCAGAGAACGCACCGGTCGACCTCCAGGGCCTCGGCTGGGAGAGCGACTACGGCAGCGGCAAGGGCGACGACACCATAACCAGCGGGCTCGAGGGACCGTGGACCGACAGCCCGATAGACTGGGACATGGGCTTCCTCGACAACCTGTTCGAGCACGACTGGGAGCTCGACGAGAGCCCCGCCGGCGCCCACCAGTGGAAGCCCGTCGACGAGGACGAGATCGAGGACGCGCCGATGGCGCACGACCCCTCGGAAAGCCAGACGCCGATGATGCTGACAACCGACCTCGCGCTCAAACACGACCCCGACTACCGCGAGATAGCCGAGAGGTTCCACGACGACCCCGACGAGTTCCAGCAGGCGTTCGCGAAAGCCTGGTACAAGCTCACCCACCGCGACATGGGGCCGCCCGAACGGTTCCTAGGACCCGAGGTCCCCGACGAGGAGTTCGTCTGGCAGGACCCCCTGCCGGACGTCGACCACCCCCTCATCGACGAAGACGACGTCGCCAAGCTGAAGCAGACGGTGCTCGACACCGACCTCACGGTCCCGCAGCTCGTGAAGACCGCGTGGGCGTCAGCGTCCACCTACCGCGACAGCGACAAGAGAGGAGGCGCGAACGGCGCCCGCATCCGGCTGGAACCCCAGCGTAGATGGGAGGTCAACGAACCCCAAGAGCTCGAGAAGGTGCTCGACACCCTCGAAGGAGTACGGGAGGACTTCAACGGCTCCCGCTCTGACGACGTCCGCGTCCCCCTCGCCGACCTCGTCGTCCTCGCCGGCAACGCCGCCGTCGAAGAAGCCGCAGCCGACGCCGGCTACGACGTCGAGGTGCCGTTCGAACCCGGCCGCGTCGACGCACGACAGGAGGACACCGACGAGACGTCGTTCCAGTGGCTCGAGCCCGACGCCGACGGCTTCCGCAACTACCACTCGGGAGACACGTTCATGGACCGTTCGCCGGAGGAGCTGATGGTCGACCACGCCGACCTGCTGACGCTGACGGCGGCGGAGACGACGGCGCTCGTCGGTGGCATGCGGTCGCTCGCCGCGAACTACGACGACACCGAATACGGCGTCTTCACCGACGAACCCGGCACTCTGAACAACGACTTCTTCGACGTCCTCCTCGACATGCGCTACGACTGGCGGCCGAA
>CAZXNG010000137.1:0-3867 GCA_964642065.1 uncultured Halobacteriales archaeon | reverse complement strand
GACGGATGGCCGGTGTACGCGGAGTTCGACGGGATGGAGACTGCGCTGGGCTCCGACGCCCTCGACGCGATGCGCGACCTCTCGGGACGTATCGAACGCAACGTCTCCCGCCGCGAGGCGGTGGAGATGTTCCGGACGTACATGGAGTACATCGGCGAGGAAGCCGGCGCCGTGAACATCTACGAGGCCGACGAGATAGACGTCCAAGAGCGCACCATCCTGGTGACGAAGGCCGGCGACCTCAACAAGACCACTGCACCCGCCGGCACCCGGGTGGGCTACGCCCCCGATCTCGACTACGTCTCCGACTACTTCGCCGAGAACGAGGTCACGGGTTACGCGCTGTCGAACGACGAGATAGTGTTCTACGACGAAGGTGAGGAGGTCGGGCGCGAGAGGTTCAAGGAGGACGGTCTGTCGATGCTCGTGAGCATGAAGGACGAGGAGGCGCTGGGTGCGCTCGAGTGTGCCTACCTCGACGTCTACACGCAGGGCGGAGGCGACGGCAAGGGCAACGTCGACGTCGAGTTCGACATCGAGGGCTGGGAGATAGTGGAGAGCGACGGCGCGGGCAGCGGCGGTATGCTCGGCGGACTTCTCGGCGGATAGGGTCCTCAAGAAACGGTGTGACAGCCCCCTATTTTTTATTCTACGAGCGCGTGCGCGAGACGGCTCTCTAGCTTCCTCAGGTGCTCCGCCGCCGTCGACGGAGCGCACCCCATCGCTTCGGCGACCTCCTCGTGTGTGGCGCGTCGGGGTACGTCGTAGTAGCCGAGGTCGACGGCGACTTCGAGCGCCTCGCGTTGGCGGTCCGTTAGGAGGGACAGCAGGCGGTCGTCCTCTGGGCTGTACCGGCCGACCTGCTCTATCTCGAACTCGACGTCTTCGGGCAGAGTGTCGATGGCGTCCCTCAGAGTCTCCTGCTCGCCCATCACGGTGACGCGGACTCCGCCGTCGTCGGTGAACTCCATCGGGGTGTCGACGATGAGCTTCTGGTCGTCGGCGAGCGACAGAAGCTCGACGACGGGTTCGCCGTGGTCGACGTGTACGTAGACGTGGTGTTCGTCGTCGCCGACCTCGAAGACGTTGTAGCTCCTGACGTCCGGGTGTCTCTCGAGCTCCTCCACGATGGTGTCCTGCGGTCCGCCGACCGCGTACAGAGCCATCACGGTGTCGTCGTTGAGGAGCTTGACGTGGAGGACGCGGCCGCGGCTGAGGTCGGGGTTCTGGTCCAAGATAGAGTCGACGGGGTGGAACTGCTCCTCCGGCGGCCTCAACACCACCGTGATGTACCTCATCGACGGGGGGTATGAGCCGGCCTCTGATTAATGGCTCGGGTTCGACGTCCGCTACGTTTGTACCGACACCTCCCATATCGACCCCGTTCACACTCGACTCCGTACACACCGTTGACCCCGTACACACCGGCTTCCCCCACTTATACTGCCGCTCTACTGAGGGGCAACGGGTAACGGCGGGAGTCGACAACCACCGTCCATGGCAGCGACCCACGACGGAGTAGAGGTACAGATCGCGGAGAACGAACGAGGATACAGGTACTTCCGGAACGCGGTCGAACGGCACTGGGACCCCTTCGACATCGACCTCGAGCGCGACCTCGAGAACATGATAGAGTTCTCGGAGGACAACGAGGACATGATCGAGTACACCGACATGCTCCGGAAGTCCCTCGCTATGTTCGGCGCCGGCGAGGAGTCCGTCACCGAGGACCTCGCGCCGTTCGCCGTCGCCTTCGACGACATCGAGGACCAGATGTTCATAACGACGCAGATGTACGAGGAGGCGAAGCACACGGAGTTCTTCGACCGGTACTGGAAGGAGGTCACGCACGCCGCGGAGGAGGAGCTCGGGATGGAGAAGAGCTCGCCGCGCGACGACCAGTGGTATAGCCCCGGATACGAGGAGCTGTTCGAGCGCGAGGAGGAGGCCATGAACCGGCTGCTCACCGAGGACACCCCTGAGAACCGCGTGAAGGCGCACGCTCACTATCATCTAACCGTCGAGGGCATACTGGCGCAGACGGGCTACTGGGGTCTGACGCGTACCTTCGAGGAGGGCAGCGACGACGAGACACCGCATCTCCCCGGGCTCGTCGAAGGCATCGCGAAGATACGCAGCGACGAAGGCCGACACGTCGGCTTCGGCATGAGCAAGATAAAGCACGGGCTCGAGGATGAAGGCGTCGACGAAGAGGTGCTCAACGAGACGCTCGCGGACCTCGTGCCGCTGGTCAACGACACCACGAACTACATCTACGAGGGCATCGACGACCCCAGCGAGCTACCGGGCCCCAACCCCGGCGACCTCGCCATGTACGCGATGGAGAAGCACCAGGACAGGATGGGTCAGATCACCGACGACGCCGCCAAGGTGCCCGACATACAGGAGCTGACCGCGCTCGACTGACCGCGAAGCGACGGAGCACCGACCTCTTCCTCTCCACCTTACGCCGACGCGCATTTACCAGCCGCGCTCCAAGGCAGTGCCGATGGACGTACAGGGCGAACGCGAGTGCCTAGACTGCGGGGAACGCTGGAGCTACTGGGACACCCGCACCGTCGAGTGTCCGGAGTGCGGCAGCCCCCGCAGCAGGGGCGTCGGCGACGGTGCCCGACCCGAGGAGGAGTTCACCGCCGAGGACCTCGACGACACCGACCTCGCGGCGACGCTCGAGAACGCCGAGGAGGCCGCCCGGAGCTATACCACGAAGAAGAGGTTCGTCGTCGCCGGCGACCTCCGGCCACCAGACCCCGTCTACGTCATGGCGACCGAGGTCAAGCACCTCGCCGCCGAGCACGCCGTCCGAGACGAGGGGTTCACGGACGACGAACGGGAGTACGCCGTCGCGCTCGTCACCGGCCTAGAGGAAGGTGAGCCACCGCACCCCGACGAGCGGCCGGAGAGCCTCGACGCCGTCCACGAACGTGCGGTGGCGGACGTCGTCGAGGACTACGGCGGCGAGGTCGTGAAGTGGGCGAGGGACCGCGACCTGGACGACACCGACGTGATGCGGGACGTCGAAGACGCACGTCAGGTGGCGAAGCAGGTGAAGGCGACGGAGGGGGAGGAAGGCGACGCGGTGGAGGCGTTGAGGACGCTACGGGACGTCTACGAGGGGTTCGAGGAGATACGGGGTTGAACCGGTAGGCGATATATCTTTCCCGCTCCCCTTCGAAACGAGTCTCGAAGGCGCGGAGGAACCATCTGAATGACCTCTGTTGACCATCCGGAGATAGACGACTGGCCGGTGAACCTCGACGAACTCGGGGTCTTCAAACCGTTTCGAGGTCAATCACGACTCTCCCTTTTACTTTGCCTCCTTGGTGGGGTTGTCGTATCCGCCGGTAGTTTCGCATTATGGCTCTGGCTCAGTGGAAACTGGGTCAATGGAATCGTCGGCCTGGAAAGCACGACGGAAGCGGTTATCGCCCGGCGTAACGCAGCCACCGTCTCCTTATTCATCACCCAGCTCTACTTCATCGGATTAACAGTCCGGGCATACGGGTGGCCGACCTTCAATCATATCTTCCTTCCTATTGTTTTCATATTCATAGGTAGCTCATTTGCATCTCTCTTGTTCTCCAGCAATCCCACCGCCTTGCCAGAGTTGACGCGCCATGGTGGAAGTATCCATCACGTCTCATCTCTCATCGACACAGTAATCCTAGGGACACCACTAGTTATCCTGTTTTTGATAGAGTTGGAGCTAGTTGCTAGATGGACAGTTAGAAACCCAGAGAAGGCGGTCGAATGGGAGCAGAAGTACCTCCCCTACGCCATCATATCAAACGCTCTCGAAGAGGAGGGCATCAACCCCGAAGAAATCCGCTCAGACGAGGAATAACC
>CAZXNG010000136.1:0-3867 GCA_964642065.1 uncultured Halobacteriales archaeon | reverse complement strand
CGCCGTCGAGCCGGAGGGCGACTACGAGGTCTACGTCGGTGACATCGGCGTCGTCAACGTGCTCGGTGAGACGCAGGTCGTCGGCCAGCCCGAGGAGTACTCGCAGGTCGAGGTCACGGAGTCGGACGTCTACTTCGGCGAGGAGGTGGAGGTCGGCCTCGAGGAAGCAGAGCCCGCACAGGGTAACGAGACCGCCGGAAACGAGACGGCTCCGGTGGAAGACGGCTCGGCCGACGACTCCGTCGACGACATCGGAGACGGTGACGCGACCGGAGGGAACCAGACGGAATAGTAGTTCGCTGTCCGGTCGAACTTCCTACGCCAGTATCCAGGCTCCGCCGGTGACCGCGGACGTCACGACGACGCCTGCTGCGAACACGCCGGCGGCTATCGCGGGGAACGCGTCCCTCTTGGGGACGTCGAAGACGAACGCAGCGGCGCAGGCGGTCCAGGCGCCGGTGACGGGCAGAGGAACGGCGACGAGCGGGGTGAGGGCGAGAGCTCCGTAACGTCGGTATCGGTCTTCGACCCTGTCCCTAGTGCGGCTGAACAGCCAGTCGAAGAACCGGTCGAAGAAGTTCGAACGGCGGCGGAGGAACAGAGAGACCGGCTCCAGCAGGTAGAGCAGGAGCACGACGGGTACCAGGTTGCCTGCGAACGCCCACGCGAACGCCTCCAGCGGAGACATGGAGTAGTACACCACTCCGAGGGGTATGGCTCCTCTTAGCTCCAGTATCGGGGTGGTGGCGACGAAGAACACCGCGGCCTCGGGTGGCACGAACGCGAGAAGCTCGGCCACTCTCTCCAGATCTAGAACCATCTCAGGCGCTCCATACCTACGGGTCGGGGTGAGAGACTTCGTAGCTTACGGATTAGGACGGAAGATGGTCGGTCGCGTCGACAGTGCCGCGTTATCTAGTGGTCGGCCTGCGGCTTCACTCGTATATCGACGTCACCTTGTCGAGGTTGTCGGCGACGTGGTCCCAGTTCACGACCTCGAAGAAGGAGTCGATGAAGTCGCCACGCGCGGGTCCGTAGTCGTGGTAGTACGAGTGCTCCCAGACGTCGAGCGACATGATGGGGTGGGCGCTCCAGAGCGCTCCCTGGTCGTGCTTGTCGACGACGAGGTTGCGAAGGCGTTTGTCGACTGTGTCGTACACGAGCAGCGCCCAGCCGCCGGCTGCGCTCGCGGCGGCGCGGAACTCTCCCTCCCAGGCGTCGTACGAGCCGAAGTCCTCCTCGATGCGGCTGCGTAGCTCTCCGTCGGGTTCTCCGCCTCCGTCGGGGTGCATGTTCTCCCAGAACAGTGTGTGGAGGTAGTGGCCGCTGCCGTTGTGGGTGACGTTCCGCATCGCAGCCGCGCTGCCGTCGAAGTCTCCGGCGTCGCGGTTCTCCGCCAGCGTCTCCTCCGCACCGTTGAGGCCGTTCACGTAACCCTGGTGGTGGGTGTCGTGGTGCCATCTGACGACCTGTTCGCTGATGTGGGGCTCTAGCGCGTCGTAGTCGTACGGTAGCTCCGGTAGCTCGTGGTGTCCGTGGTGTGCCATAGCGAACTGGACGTTGCGGGGCGCGCTACTTAAACCTCGGCTCGGCACTTCAAACTACCTTCAACGGTGATTTATCAACGCCCGAGACGAACTACCGTCGTGGCAACAGATGGTCGTAGGAGAGCTACCCCCTGAAGCGTCGCTCGCGGTCCAGCTCGGCGTCGCCCTCGGGGTAGGGATGTTGATCGGACTGGAGCGCGAGCGTAGCGATAGCGCAGGCTACTTCGCGGGGGTGCGCACCCTCCCGCTGGTCGCGTTGCTCGGTGCCGTCACACACGGGTTCCTGCCGGAGCTCCTCGTGCCGACGTTCCTCGTCGTCTCGGCACTGGTCGTAGTGGCGCACTCGGCGAAGGCGTTCCTCATGGAGGACCCCGGTACGACGACGGCGTTCGCAACCCTGCTGACGTTCGGGTACGGCGCTATGGCGGTGCATTCGGAGGAGGGACTGCTCTGGGCGGTGGTTCTCGGGACGTTGACGGCGGCGTTGCTGTCGTTCAAGGAGCCGGCGCACGGCTTCGTCGAGGACATCGGCGAAGACGAGCTACGCGACACGATGAAGTTCCTCATCGTCGCCCTCGTGATATTCCCTCTGCTGCCGAACCAGGACGTCGAGCTATTCGCGGGTCATAGCCTCAACCCTCGTTTCGTCTGGCTGATGGTGGTGTTCGTCAGCGGCATCAGCCTCGGCGCCTACCTTCTGACGAAGTACCTCGGCGCTCGGAAGGGCATCGCTCTGTCGGGGTTGCTCGGAGGTATGGCGTCGTCAACGGCGACGACGCTCGCGATGACGGCGCGCGCCCGCCGCGAGGTCGGGCTGACGAACGTCGACGCGTTCGCCGTCGCGGTCGCGTCGATGGCGATGTTCCCCCGCGTCCTCGTCGAAGTCGCCGTCGTCAACCCCGCGCTGCTGCCGGCGCTGGGACCCGCGGTAGCGACGATGCTCGTCGTCGGAAGCTCGCTGGCGTACCTGTTGGTACGTAGAGACGGGGTTACGGGGGTAGAATCGGGGGTCGAAGCCGACTACGGTGAACCAGCCCCCGAAGACTTAGACGGCGACGCAAAGACAGAGGAGATGTCGAGCGAAGCTTACGACGGGGGCTTGCACCCCGTCGCCCCCGAAGAAGGCGGGTGGGGGGACGTCGAACTCGACAACCCGTTCCAGCTCCGGCCGGCGCTCGCGTTCGGCGCGGTCTTCGCCGTCATCCTGCTGGCGACGGACGTCGCTGCCGAGTCGTTCGGGGACTCCGGTGTGTACGCAACAGCGCTGATTTCGGGGTTCGCGGACGCCGACGCTATCACGCTGTCTCTCGGCCGTCTCGCCGCCGAGGGCTCGGTCTCCGAGGCCACCGCCGTCACCGGTATCGTGATCGGCGCGGCGGCGAACACGCTGACGAAGTTCGGTCTCGCCTTCGCGCTCGGCACCCGTGAGCTCGGCGTCCGCGTCGGCTTCGTGCTCGTCACGTCGGCGGCGTCGGGTATAGCCGTCGCGCTGCTTCTGGCGTGAGCGCTCCGCGGAAAAGGTATTTCTTGCTGGCCTCGAAACCAACGGTGATGCCCATCGACATAGACGAGTTCGAGCGCGGTACTCCGGAGTCGCTCGACGTAGGCGACGGGACGAACGCGGAGGCGGTGCTGGAGTTCCTCGCCGAACACCCTGACCGTGCTTACACGCAGAGCGAGATACACGACGAGACCGACGTGAACCGCGGCAGCCTCGGTGCCGTGCTGTCGCGTCTCGAGGACGCAGACCTCGTGCGGCACAAGGGCAAGTACTGGGCGGTGTCCGAAAAGGCGATGAAGGCTCTCGACGACGGCAAAGCGGGGCCGAGCGTCTGGAAGGTGCTCTGACGCCGGGGAAGAAAGACCGGCTTACGGACCGTGTAAACAGATGTAAAACGGAGTAAGATACGGCAACAAGTAGTAACTCTTTGTATTATTCCTGAACGTTCGTGTTGTTATTTGGGCTGCTAATGCGGAGGTATAGGTAGCCGCATCGAGGCGGCGGAGGTCAAAAACATGAGGGCCACGGACTACGGAGCCGACGGGTACAGCACGGTCAAGGTACTCCTGATTATAGGTGCTCTCGTAGCAGCAGCAGTCATCGGTATGGCTGTAGTCGGGACGTTCATCCTCGGGCTGGGCGACGAGGTTCAGGAGAGTTCGGTAGGGTACACACCAGGGGGTGCGCAGGACGCCGAGAGCTTCCGGGAGAACGTCGAGAACGGCTACACCCCGCAGCCGACGGACCTGACCTACGAAGGACTGTTCAGCGGGTACTACTTCGACACCGGCGACGGAGACTGCCGGGAGACGTTCTGCC
>CAZXNG010000135.1:0-3872 GCA_964642065.1 uncultured Halobacteriales archaeon | reverse complement strand
AGCTTCGGGAGTTCGGCCCCGACACCTACAACGGGACCGGGGGAGGAGGCGAGGAGGACAGCTTCAGCCAGAACCGCAGCTTCGGGTTCGACGATGCCGACTACGAGTTCGGCGTCAACACCGAGGGAACGGATCAGTTCTACCTCGAACAGGGAAAGGCCGCCGCACATCACGTCTCGTTCGGCTCCATAGACCTGCCGGGCACGAACCTGTTCGTCCAGATGGGCAACGACTCGGAGTTCAACGACCCCTCACCGAGGGTGGTTACGCCCGATAACCGCACCTGTGCGGCGCTCGCGGCGGCCGGCTGAACCGCTGCCGAGGCGGCTGGAGGACGGGCGAGGTTTTATATATTAGAGAGATTTACTTCCAGCAGACCCGTCTGGGGAGGGACCTCTGTGGAAGAGAAGGACGAACCCGACACTCCACCACCCGTGCGCACCTCGGACAGCTCGGCCGACGAGAGCCGGGGCGAACCGAAGAAAGGCGGAACGGTGGTCAGGAGCCGGAGGAAGATAGAGAGGAAGACCTACGGCTCGCTCTCGCGCGACCAGTTCTACGGCACGCTCTCTCTCTCCGCAATCTTCCTGGTGATAGTGATGACGGCGTCGTTCTCGCTCGTCGGAACCGCCGCCGGAACCGCGCTCGGCACCGGTTTCGGAGGGTTCGTGGCGAGCTTCGGTACCGTCGAGGCGCACGAAGGCACGATTTTCCCCGTCATCGACGAGCACCCGGCGTGCGAGAACGCCCCGCAGCTGATGGCCACGATAGAGGGGGAGACCACCGTCTCCGGGTACATGAGGTTCTACAAGGATCTGCCGCTGCCGGCGGCGAACTTCACGGGCGCGGAGATAGCGCGACTGAGCATCGTGTCTAACATGTCCGAGGGAGAGGAAGCGCTCGTCTACGAGCTCGACCTGTTCATGTCCGCGCTTACGGCGGATCTGATAGAGCTCGGGGGTCCCAGCGACAACGTCATCATACGGGAGTTCGGCCCCGAAACGTACGAGGGGACGGGGGGCGGGGGAGAGGCGGACCGATTCAGCCAGAACCGCAGCCTGAACCTCTCGAACGCCGACTACGAGTTCGGCATAGGCGCCGAGTCCGGGGGTGCGGGCGACGACGTCTTCTACATAGAACAGGGCAAGGCGATAGCCCACACAGTGGCGTTCGCACAGCTCGACCTGCCGTCCCCCAACATGTACGTCACGATGGGTAACGAGAGCGAGTTCACCAGCACTCCTCACGATCCGAGGGTCGTGACTCCGTCGAACCGGAGCTGTTCGGCGCTGGTCGACGCAACGAACTGAGCTGTACCGTAAACCCCGAGCCCACCCCTCTTCTACGAAAGACTTATATGGGTACGGTAGAAATTGGCGCGCACGTACGAGGTGACACAAGATACGACCATGTCAGACAGACGAAAACACAACAAGACGATAGAGATAACATATCGCGACGAGGTCGGGGAGACCGACAGCAGGACGTTCGCGAAGTGGATGGGTATAGGAGCGACGGCGATGATGTTGACGCTGGTGATGGTGCTGTCCGTAGGAATGATCGCGGGCGCGCTCGGAGTCGGTATCGGCGGCTTCGTGGCGAGCTTCGGCAACGTCGTGGTCGACCCCGTCGGTAACGGCAACGGCGGAGCAATCTACCCGGTGCTCGGCGACCAGCCGGCCTGTAACGAAGCACCGCAGCTGAACGCCCACCTGCCGGGTACCGCGGAGATAACCGGTCACGTGGCGTTCTACAAGGACCTCCCGCTTCCTGGTAACTTCAGTAACGCCGACACCGCCAGGGTGAACATCGTCTCCAACAACCTGACGGCCGGAGACGTCTCGCTACAGGACCTCGACATGAGGCTCAGCGCGCTGAACGCCAGCCTCTTGGCTCTCGACGCCAGCAACTCCACCGGAGACATCGAGATCGCGGAGTCCTCGGACGCCGTGACTTCCGGCGGTGACGCTTACGAGTCCTACGGGGTCAACGGTACGCCTGGAGGAACGCAGAGTCTGGACGCCAGCAACGTCTTCAACAACACCGAGTTCGGTATCGCGATACCCGACGGCTCCAACGTCACCATCGACCAGGGTATAGCCGCGGCGCACCAGGTCGCGTTCACCAGCGTGACGCTGCCCGACGTGGACATGTTCGTCACAATCGGCAACGCGTCCACAAACTGGGAGGGTGAGACCGGAGTCGCGCAGCGCACGGTCCAGCCCGCGGATCGCACCTGCGACGCCCTCGCCAACGCGAGCTCGCCCGACACCTACGGCGGAACCTACCCCGACAGCTAGACGCGCGTAGGCTCTAGCTGACGGACCGCCGAACACTTTTCTCTTCTTTCTCCTGCAGTTCACCCATCTCAGCAACAGCCGTACCTATCGTCAAGAGATTTATATGGATGAAAGGTGAAATTGAGGTACCATAGATGAGCCGGGACCAGCCGGGCAGCGGGAACGTGGAACTCTCGGTCCGCGACACGGAGGGCCGGATGTCGCGGAGACGGTTCTTCCGCGTCCTCGCGTTCTCCTCCACGGCGCTGATTCTTATCCTGATAGCCGTGCTCACGATGGGGATGTTCGGCAGCGTGCTCGGCGCTGGCCTCGGCGGCTTCGTGATGTCGTTCGGCCACGTGGACGCCACCGGCGACCCGATGAACCTCGACCCCGTTCTCGGCGACCAGCAGGAGTGCCCCGACGCACCCCAGATGCAGGCGACCATGTCGGGAACAGCGACGGTGAGCGAGGGCCTCACTATCTACAAGGATCTGCCGCTGCCATCTACCGACTACACCGCCGACACCCTGGTCCGCGTCGACGTCTCCACCGGCGGAGGCGAGCTCAACGTCTCCGAGCTCGGGATGCGGATGACGGCGTTCAACTCCCAGGTCCTCGAGCTCCAGAGCACCTCTATCGGAGAGCGTAACATGACGGAGCAGGACGGCGCAGAAGACTCCTGGGTGGCTCCTATCACCGGTGTACAGGACGGCGCTTCTGTGAGGGAAGACGCTGGCGAGTTCAAGATAACCGCCGACGACGGCGCCGTCATCACCAACGGCACCGCGGTAACCTACATGGTGGCGTTCTCGTCGATAGACGTACCGGCGCTCAGCCCCGGTGTCGCTCTCGTGAACACCTCGAAGTTCGAGGAGCTACCTGTCGTCAACCCCTTGAACGTCGACCAGATGACCTGTAGAGCCATATCCAACCGTTCTGGCCCGGGCATATACGAGGCCTACCCCGACTCCATTGGGGCTTCTACCCCCGGTGGAGACGCTACGGGGCCGCAGATAGGGATAGTCGGCAGCGCAGTGCAGGCACCGGACTCCAGGGTCGTCGTAGAAGGCCACAACGCGCCGGTTGCCCCCGAGGATACCCTGGCGGTGACGGTGGCGGTGGAGAGCTCCGAAGGGGAGGGCTTCGACGGTACGGTGTTCATGCGGGTCGACGGAGAACGTATGGACTCCGAGGAACTCAGTGTGTCTCCCGATGGGCGTGCGACGACCACGCTGTCTTGGGAGACCGACGACGCCGAAAGCGGCCTCTACGATGTGGTGGCCGGACTGGACGACTGAGGCCGAATTCGCGGCAGGGCGACGTCAACAAGGTTTATATTGCATGGGTGAGTTACTAACAGCACGGTTACACACGGCCGAACCCGGAACCAAAGAAGATGTTCGACCAAGACGAGCTGGACGAGCTGCGTGAGGACCGCCACCAGTGGCAGGGTCACGTACGTCGAGACGTCTGGACGGAGAAGAACGCCGAAGTCTCCGGACGCGTCTTCTTCAGCTCGGCAGGTGCGTCGCTTCTGGTTGCCGTGATGGTGGTCGTCCTGATAATATCTAGTAACGGGGCGCTCGCTCT
>CAZXNG010000134.1:0-3928 GCA_964642065.1 uncultured Halobacteriales archaeon | reverse complement strand
GTCGTCGTCGAGTATCTGGCTCATCCTCTGCTGGTGCTTCTCCATCGTGTACTCGGCGGCGTCGCCGGGTCCGATGGGGAAGACGTCCGGGTCGTCGAGGTCCTCGTACGCGTAGTTCACTATCTCGATGGTGAGCGGCAGGAGGTCGCCGACGGTCTCCTGCACCAGCTCGGGTTCGACGTCTCCGTTCTGGATGTGGCGTTTCACCTCGCTCATCCCGAAGCCGATGTGCCGGCCTTCGTCGCTGCGTATGTTCTCGATGCCCTCGACGAGCCCCGGCAGATGCGGTATCTCGATGGTCGAGCCGTCTATCTCGGCGGGTGTGCCTGCGTGGTCGCGGAAGTTCTTCGTTATCCCCCAGTACCCCGTCTGCGCGATGACGCCCTCCGCCGTCAGCTGGTAGGTGCTGTACGCTTTCACGCGGTTCTCCGGAGTGTCGTTCTCCAGCAACCTCTGCGTCGCCTCCTCCTCGGCGTCGAACAGCTCCTCGTACTCCTCGCAGAACCAGCGGTCGTCGTTCGGCGTCGTCTGTTCGAGGCCGTGCGCCTCCTCGGCGGCGTTGATGACCTCGCTCCAGTAGCGGTCGAACATCATCGCGTGCTTGCCTTCCTCGTACATGTGGCTGGAGATGAACATCTCGCGGCCGAGGTCGTCGAACGCGACCGCGAACGGCGCGATGTCCTCCGTCACGGAGGTCTCGCCGGCGCCGAACATCGCGAGTAGCTTCTTCATCGTCGTCGACACCTGCCGGATGGCTTCCCTGTCGACTCCTTCGTACGCCTCGATGAGGTTCTCGCGGTCCTCGCTGAAGTCGATGTCGTTGGGGTTCCAGAACCTGTCGACGGAGTTCTCGAAGTACCTGTAGGGTCTGTGGTCGGGGTCGAAACGCATCATCCCGCCTCTGTATCCGGCTCCTTCTGACATGCGCTGAAGTACGGCCGTCGAGTCGTTAACGGGTTCCCCGTAGCCCTCTGGTTCTTTATACGTCAGACGTCGACGAGCGGCCGAAGGCGAGGTGCTTCGACCATCCGAAGGGGATTTGAGGCAGCCCTCCTACCTGTGGACTATGGGTAAGGAGATAGTCTCGACGGAGGACGCACCCGCCGCGGTGGGCGCGTACTCTCAGGCGATGGTGGCGAACGGCTTCGTCTACACCGCAGGCCAGGTGCCGCTGGAGCCGGACGGGACGCAGGTCACGGGGTCGGTGGAGGAGCAGACGCGTCGGGCGCTCGACAACGTCGACGCCGTGCTCGCCGAAGCCGGCGCCGGCCTCGACGACGTCGTCAAGGTCACGGTGTATCTCGACGACATCGACGACTTCGACGAGATGAACGCCGCGTACGGCGACTACTTCACCGACGAGCCGCCCGCGCGCTCCGCCGTCGCCGTCGAGGACGTACCGCTGGACGCCGCCGTCGAGATAGAGGCTGTGGCGGCGTTAGACTGACACGGCTCCTCGTCGCCTACGCTACTCCGAGCAGAACGCCTGCGCGGCGTACAGCTCGTTGCCCTCCCCCACGGAGACGCCGACACCTGTAGATCTCCAGAGCTCCGAGTACAGGGTGTCGCGGTGGCCCTCGCTCTCCCTCCACTTCCGGACTAGGTGTTCGGCGACCTCGCGTTCGGTGTCGAGGTGCATAACCTCCTCGGCGTCGCCGTAGACGATGTTCCTGTCGTGCCAGGTGTTGGCGGCGTTCTCACCGACGGTGCCGTCGCATGCTTCGCCGTACCTGTCTAGCGGTCGGGAGCCGTCGGAGCCCTCGTGCCCGACGTAGTCCCGCTCCGCCATGTCCTCCGCGTGGAGGTGAGCGGCCTCCCGGAGCCCTCCGTCGTGCTCCAGCGGCTGGAGACCCCGTTCCTCGCGTTCCTCGTTCGCTATCTCGACGACGAGCCGTTCGACCTCCTCGGTGTCGAGACGGTCGCCGGGACGCAGGCCGTCGCCGCCGGCGTACGCCGCGTAAGCCGCGAGCGCCAGCACTGCGGCGACGAACGCCACCGACGCCGTCGTAGAGTCGAACCTCACCGGCGAGAGCTACGGTGTCGACGGTGAAAAGCTGCACGGAGCGTCGAGGAAGGAGCCGGTTCCGGCGTCATCTTCAGCTTCAGAGCACGAGCTCGCACCGTCGTCCCTTCGGCACCTGGCTCCGGAGCTCGCCGGGGAAGTACAGTCCGCAGCCGAGGACATGGCCGTCGAACCTAACGGCTACGTATCCGAGGTCAACCTCGCGCGTCTCCATCTCCACGGTGTCGCCTCCCACGAAGGTCCGCGCCTGCTCCTCGGCTACGTCGACGACGTTCTCGGTTACGTGGCTGCCGAACCGCTGGAGGGCGTCGCCGGTCGGCTTCGGGTGCTCGTCTCCGATACGGAGGAAGGGCATGCCGACGGTCTCCTGGTCGACGTGGGCGCCGAACTCCGCGGTGGAGTCGGCTATCCAGACCTTGCTCTCGCCCTTGACGTAGAGGTCGAACTCGTCGAAGGTCTCCGGCGGGACGCCGAACTTCTCCCGCCAGAACCCCAGCACCTCGTCCCAGTCTGTGACGTCCGTGCTGTCGAGCCGGTCGAACACGTGTCGAGGAAGTCAGGCGCTGGTCTCAAGCGTTTCGGAGAGGTCCGAGGGAGACGGATGTACGGGGCCGGGAACGTTTCGGAGAGTGGACGGATGCGGGCTGGAAGAGGTCGAGAGCCCGTCTTTCGTTCGTCTGACGTAGTTTTATGGAACACAGGTGCTTATCTCGCTCTACCGTGAGAGCACAGTCAGACCTCCGGGAGTTCCTGAAGCTCCGGCTCGGTCTCGTCGGCGCGTTAGCGGCGGTGATAGCCGTCGGCCTGCTCGGCCTCGTCAGCGTCGTCAAGACCGCGTCGATACACACGGTGCCGATGTACGTCCACCTCACCGTCGGCGCCGTCGTCTTCCCGGTCACCCTGTTCGGCGCGGAGTACGGGGGCGTCCGCGACGTCGACGCGCTCAAGTACGCGTTGCTCGCCTCCGTCGGCTCGTTCTTCTTCGTCGTCCTGCTGTCCGAGGGATGGGGTCAGCTGGCGGGCGGACTGATGGAGCTCGACGCCTCGACCGTCTTCTACGTCGCCAGCGTCAGCCTCGTCGCATCGACGCTGATAGTGTTCCGGCTCCAGCGCGCCACCGTCGGACCTCCCGCGACCGGCGGCTCCACCGGAACCCGGATGGACCGCAGGTAGCCGCTCCCGTAGAACTGAAGCTGTTTAGTGCCGCCGCCACCTCTCCCTGTCCATGGACGACGAATCTGTGCGGGAGCACGTCGACGAAGTCTGGAGCGGCCGCGTCGACGACTGGATGCAGGACGAGCTCGACGAGGACGAACGCGTGGTCGTGGAGGAGTTGGGCCTGCTGGAGGAGTTCGAGTACTTCTGGGACGGCGACGTCGACCGCGTGGGCTACGAGGCGCCTTCGATACCCCGGGACTGGAAGAACCGGTACGACGACGTGATAGACAGCTGGGGTCAGGTGTCGAAGATAAACATGGCTCTCGGAGAGCTCGGGGAGTCGGTGAGGGAGGAGGTCGAGGACCGGCTCGACGTCGAACGTTAGGTACCGGGCGATAGCCGCCTGTTCCCTGCGCAGCCGTGGGTCCCTCTGAGCGGGGTTAAGTTAATGCACCGCGTGTCTCAACGGTAGCCCATGTCTCTGGACGACAGGGTGGAGGCGGCGGAGAACAAGCTCGAGGACTGGATCCGGAACGCGGTCGAGGAGGCGCAGAAGGAGGTCTTCAAGGGCGACGACGCGGTGCTCGACGAGAGCGAGCTCAGGGAGCTGGCGAGGATAGACGAGCAGATGAAGGAGAGCGGTGAAGGCAGCCTCTGGGGGGACGTCGAGTACCAGATACACAGGTCGGACGACGGCGACTCCGTGGCGCTCGACACCTTCGGCGTCCCCAGGGTGCCGGAGGACGT
>CAZXNG010000133.1:0-3947 GCA_964642065.1 uncultured Halobacteriales archaeon | reverse complement strand
AGATGACGTTGGCGTGGCTCTGGAGGCGCTCGGTTATGTTCTGCGCGATGCCCTCCGCCTCGCCGAGCGTGAGGTCGGGGCCGCCGGTGATGTGTACCAGCGAACCCGAGGCTCCGCGGTAGTCGACGTCGAGGAGCGGGTGGTTGAGCGCGTCCTCGACGACGGCATCGGACTTGTCGCGCTCCTGGGTCTCTCCGACGAGCATCACCGCGACTCCGCCCTGGTTCATGATGTTGGTCATGTCGGCGTAGTCGAGGTTGATGAGGCTCGGCTGGGTGATGGTCTCGCTGATGCCCTTCACGGTCTCCGCGATGATCTGGTCCATCACCGAGAACGCCTTGCCTATCGGGAGGTTGGGGACGTAGTCGAGCAGGCGGTTGTTGTCGAGCACGATGGTGCTGTCCGCCTCGCTGCGGAGGTTGTTCAGCCCGTCTTGCGCCTTCTCCGTGCGTGCGCGCTCGACGTCGAACGGCATGCTGACCATGCCGACGACGATGGCGCCCTGCTCCGCCGCTATCTTCGCGACCACGGGGGCGGCGCCGGTGCCGGTGCCGCCTCCCATGCCCGCGGTGACGAAGCAGAGGTCGACGTCGCCGAGTATCTCTTTCAGGGTGCCGCGCGCCATCTCGGTCGCGCGCTGACCCATCTCGGGCTCTCCTCCGGCTCCGAGGCCGTTGGTGAGGCTCTTGCCGACGAGCACCTTGGTGTCGGCCTCGATCATCTGGAGGTGCTGCTTGTCGGTGTTGACGGCGATGGTCTCCGCGCCCTCTACTCCGATGTTGTACAGGCGGTTGACGGTGTTGTTGCCCGCGCCACCGCAGCCGATGATGACGATGTTGGGCTCACCGAACTCCTCGGCGTCTACGTCCTTCGCCTTCTCCTTGTCGTCGTTGTCCAACGCGTCCTGTACGATGTCTTCCATCCTAGACCCTCACTATCTTCCTCTTCTCTTTGACCTTCTCGTGGCCGTCCTTCTCGGTGACCATGGTCCGGACGGCGGCACGGATGGCCTCGCTCCGGTTGGGGAACTCTCCTTCTTCGACGAGCGCTTCTACGGCGCGTACCTGTTGTTCGGGTATCCTGAGTGTTACTCGTTCCATTGTTTACACCTCTCCGGGTGGGGGACGAATCAGAGGGTCAGAGTGTTCCATCGAGCGCGTGACTTGACCCAGTGTCACACGCTGTGTAAGATTTCTGTCTTACGCTCCAACCGTTTAGACGGGAGGATAATAAAGCTTTCGGCGTTTCGTCTTACACAGGTAGTAAATTTAATATATAACCTCGATAGTCAGAAGGTGTAGGACGTCGAACGTCGTACGGGATTCGCGGCAAGCAGAAGGGTTTGGGGCACCAGACACGGTCAGTTGCCTGTGAGCGCGTGGCTCGACGGCGTCCGACGTCCGCAGCTCGGACAGAAGCTCCAGTCCGACCGGACCTCGTCGCCGCAGTCGCAGAAGACCCTCTGCGACGTCTTGGCGCCACAGTTCGGGCAGTGCACGTGCTCCTCGTTGACGTCCTCGCCACACTGGGGACAGGTCTTCGACCCCTCCGTTTCGACTGGAGCGTCACTCTGTCTTACGGGCTCCTGTCCCGCGTTCTCGCCAGTCGAAACAGAGGGGGCGGGCTCCGCCGACCGCGGCGCGCGCGAACCGCTCTGGTCGCCCTGGCCGGAGTACTCCGGAACGTTCAACGTGACGTTGACGTCGCGCTCCGCGAGCTTCCGCTCGACGACTCCGTCGACGACCTCCTCGATACGGTGCGTCAGAAGGTCGTCGAAGCCGAAGCCCTGCGGCCGACGCGGCCTCGTGAGGTCGCGCGCCGCCGCCGGCTCCGCCGAGCCACGCGCGCCCGCTCCTCCGTCGAGGTAGCTACGGAGCGCCTCCCGCATTATCTCCGAGCGCGATTCGTCTATCTCGTCGACCCTGTCGAGCAGGTCGTCGCCGACGCGGAACGTGATCTTGCTGTCTCTGCTGGTCATGGGTTATCTCTCCAGTAGCCAGTCGGGGTTCTCGCCGCTGACGGTCTCGAGCTCCTCCGACAGCCTGTAAGCCTCCTCCTCTAAGAGCTCGCCGACGAGCTCCTCGACGCTGGCGTCGAACGCGCGGCTGTACTCCTCGTAGAACTCCTCGACGTCGCGCGAGATGTCGAGGTCGTCCGGCAGGCTGGCGTCGCCGCGGCTCTCGCGCTCGAGCGACTCGTATATCTTGCTGAGCCTGGGGTAGACGTCCTCGCGCACCCTTCGGTCGACGACCTCCTCGACGTCCTCCCGGCTGACGACGACGTCGTCCGCGTCGCCCTGTCCTACGCGGTCCGACGGGGCTCCGTCCGGTGAGACGGTGTCGGACAGACTGTCTTCAAGGCTCGACTGTTCGGCTTCCATTACTTCCTGATGAGGGCGGAGAGAGTATAAACTTTAGCCCGAAGCGTCGTACAGCCGTCTCCCGAGTCTGACGCTCGGATGACGGACGGGTGACGCGGTACGACGGAGTTCACTGGAGGTCGTCGTCCGCGAGCATCTCGTTGAGCTTCTCCCGCACGCCGTCGCCTTCCTCGGTGTCTCCCGCGGTGGTGACGACGCGGTTCTGCTGGACGCTGCTACCGTCGCGCACGAGCAAGCGGAGGTTGCCGTCCGCGCTCGCGCGCGTGACCTTGGCGGCGAAGCCGCGGCCACGACCGGTGGAGTCGATGGGCCCGGGCACTATCTTCTTGACGTGGGGGTGTTCGGCGACGACGGCGAGCGCGCGATGACCCTCCCTGCCGCCGATGAGCGTGGAGTGCCGGCCGCTTATCTTGTCCTCCGGCGCGACGTCTACCTCCTGCAGGCCGCCGGCTTCGTCGAGCACCTCGTCGACCGACGCGGCGCCGGCGCGCTCTAGCTCGTAACGGAGGCTCCGACGGAGCGCGGACAGCACGGTCGAGTCGGGGTCTCCTCGGACGACGACGCGCTCGGGGCGTCGGCGGCGGACCTCGTCGGTGACGCGGCCGACGTAGTTCCGGAGCTCGACGGTGTGCTCAGGGTCGTCGCCGTGCGGCGTCGTCCGGTGGACGGCTTCGCCGAGCACCTCGCCGTCGCGCGCGAAGTAGACCCGGGTCTCCTCACGGTCGAGCTCGAGCACGACGGTGTCGCAGTTCCGGTGGTCGCACTCGAGACAGTAGTCGCCGGGGCGTTCGAGCGGCTGCCGGCAGCGACGGCATTCCATCGCCGATTACTCGGGGACGCCGGGGGTTAACCTTTAGCAAAAGTTAAAGGCGCAGTCGCCCTACCGCAGACACACCCGCCTTAGCTCAGCCTGGTAGAGCAGCCGACTGTAGATCGGCTTGCCCCCCGTTCAAATCGGGGAGGCGGGACAACTACGAACGAGCGGAGCGAGTGAGTAGGCAAACCGCCGACACGATTTGAACAAGTGAAGGGCGCGAACGAGCAGAGCGAGTGGGTGAACTGACCGAGTTCAAATCGGGGACCTTCTCAATAGTATCCTGAATATTTATACTCTATCCGTCCGGCCGTTACACCATGGTATCTGGAACGGGGTTGATAGCCGCGGTCGCAGGTGTGTTGATAGTCGGTGGAGCGGTCGGTTACTCGATACTCATCTACAACGGCCTCGTACGGCTGCGCCGCCGCATCGACAAGGCGTGGAGCGACATCGACGTGCTGCTGAAGCAGCGGAGCGACGAGATACCGAAGCTCGTCGACACGGTGCAGGAGTACATGGAGTACGAGGAAGGTGTGCTGCAGGAGATAACGGAGGCGCGGACCGCGGTGCAGGAGGCGGAGGGCCCCGACGAGACGGCGGACGCGAACGAGATGCTCCGCGGTGCGCTCGGCGAGCTGTTCGCAGTCGCCGAGGACTATCCGGAGCTGGAGGCGACCGAGAGCTTCCAGCAGCTCCAGAGCCGGATATCGTCCATCGAGGAGCAGATAGCGGACCGTCGGGAGCTGTACA
>CAZXNG010000132.1:0-3972 GCA_964642065.1 uncultured Halobacteriales archaeon | reverse complement strand
CCCTTCGTCTGCCTGTAGTCGCGAGCGAGGATGGCTTCCAGCCGGTCTACCGCCGCGTGCCTCTCGACTTCGGTCCAGTCATCGGGTTCCTCCAGCGGCACGACGAGGAAGCCGTGGCCGCGGACCTCCGTCGCGTGCAGTTCGTCGAGAGAGACGTCCTCCAGCTTACGGCTCTGTCCCGTGTAGCTCTCCAGAACCTGTCGGGTCGCTCTCTCACCTACGGGGACGAGGATGTGTGCGTTGACGGCGCGGAGCTCGGCGTCGAAGTACCGTTCGAGCCTGCGGTAGTCCTCTTCTCCCGCGTCGCCCCTGCAGGGGTAGACGTAGCTGAAGAAGACGCCGTCCGGAACGGGTTCCTCACCCGTCTCCGGCAGCAGTCCGACGTCCAGAAGGAGTTCCTGTACCCGTTCGCCTGACTCGGACGTCGTGAAGGGGACGCGGGTGTCGAAGCCTCCGTGTCGGGCCGGTCGGTCGCCGACCACGTGGAAGTCCGCCGAGGGGTCGCCGTAGCCCGGCACCGCGCGATATGGATACCGGATGCCGAAGGGGTTCCGTACTCGGTCGCTGACGTGCTCCACGGAAGCCGGTAGGACGCCCAGGGATTTCAGTGCGACGGTGAGAGGTACCTCGTCCGGAAGGTCGTCGGTCTGCCGTCGAGCGAGACTTCCCGTGACTACTTAAGTACAGGACGTGTTCTACCGGGTATGAGAGCCTCGACGGTCAAGCTGCTGGTACTCGTTACGCTGGCGGTTACGCTCACGGGATGTATCCACGGTTCAGACAGCGGCACGAGCGGGACGTTCGAGCTGATGGTGAGCGACCAGCCGAACGCCATAGACGACTTCGACCACCTCAACGTGACGTTCTCCGAAGCACGGGTCTTCTCGTCGAGTGACAACGCATCCGACGACGGGAACGACTCCGACGACGGCTTCGAGACCATCGACGTCGAAGGTGAGACCGTCGACCTCACCACCGTCGTCGGCGACAACGCCACCTCGATAGCAAACGTCTCGCTCGACGAAGGCGAGTACAGCAAGGTCGAGCTGCACGTCGACTCCACGGATGCTACGGTAGACAACGAGAGCGCCGACGTGAAGATCCCGAGCGAGAAGCTGATGATCACGAAGAGCTTCGCCATAGAGGCCAACGAGACCACGAGCTTCGTCTTCGACATCAGCGTCGTCGAACGGGGAGACGGAACCTACAACCTGCTGCCGGTCGTCAGCCAGAGCGGTGTCGCCGGCGAGGACGTCGAGGTCGAGAGGACGCGGCCGTCGGGCTCCGGCGCCCCCGAAGACCGCGGTCAGGCTTCCGGACGTTGACCGCCAGCCTGACGAGGTCGTAGAGACGGGGTTCGGCGGCCGTCCCCAGCCCGTGCTCTGTTCAGGTGGATATTTATAGCCGCTGGCTCTACCTGCCTCCATGTCCAGAGCGAGCGTCGTAGGCGTCGGCATGACGGAGTTCGGCGTCCACGACAGCAAGCTGGCGGAGCTGTTCGCCGACGCCGCGTTCCCCGCGTTAGACGACGCAGGCGTCGACGGCGACGAGATTGAGGCGTTCTACTTTGGCAACGCGATGAGCGGTCTGTCGGAGAACGACACCCATCTCGCGCCCAAGATAGCGACGCACATAGGCACCCCCGGCATCCCCTGCCAGAGGTACGAGGACGCCTGCGCTACGTCGTCGAACGCGTTCAAGAACGCCGTCGAAGCCGTCGAGGCAGGCGTCCACGACGTCGTGCTCGTCGGGGGCGTCGAACGGTGTACGCCGGAGACCGGGCTCGACACGCCGGAGATGACCCGGGTGTTCGCGAGCGCGAGCCACAGGGAGTACGAGCAACCGACCGGACTCACCTTCCCCGGCGTCTTCGCGCTGTTGACGAAGCGCCATATGCACGAGTACGGCACCACGGAGGAGCAGCTCGCGGAGGTCGCCGTGAAGAACCACTACCACGGCAGCCTCAACCCCCGCGCGCATTTCGGCAAGGAGACCACGGTGGAGGAAGTGCTCGACGGACCCGTCGTCGCAGACCCCTTCCGGCTGATGGACTGCTGCCCGTTCAGCGACGGCGCGTCCGCGGCCGTCGTCGTCAGCGACGACCTCGCCGACAGCTTCGAAGACCCCGTCGACGTCACCGGAATCGGACACGGAACCGACTGCGTGCCCATCGGGGACAAGGAGAAGCTGTCGGAGACGCAGGCCGCGCGCGACGCCGCAGAGGAGGCGTACGACGAAGCCAGCATCACGGCGGACGACGCCGACTTCGTGGAGGTACACGACTGCTTCACCGGCGCAGAGGTGCTCGCCACGGAGGCACTCGGTCTGTTCGAGGACGGTGAAGGCGGGGAAGCCGCCGCGGAAGGCCGCACCCGCGTCGACGGTGAGATACCCGTCAACCCCAGCGGCGGGCTGAAGGCGAAAGGTCACCCCATCGGCGCGACGGGTACGGCGCAGATAACCGAGCTGACGGAGCAGATTCGCGGCGAAGCCGGTGAACGCCAGCTCGACGATGCGGAGGTAGGGGTGGCGCACAACCTCGGAGGCGACAGCGCCACCACTCTCGTCACCGTGATGGAGGCGAGAGCATGAGCACCGCCGAGTACGTCACCGGCGACCGGCTAACGTACGACGACTGGCAGGAGGCGCTGCGCGAGAGCGTCCTCCTCAGCCAGAAGTGCACCGACTGCGGCTACACTACGGGTGCGCCGAAGGCCGCGTGTCCCCGATGCGGAAGCCGGAACCTGGAGGCTATCGAGCTACCGCAGGAGGGCGAGGTCCACTCCGAGACGACGATACAGGTTCCGCCGGAGGGCTTCGACCGCGGCTACCAGGTCGTGATCGTCGACCTCGGAGGCGCACGCGTCGCGGGCAGGGTCGACGACCCCGGCGTCGAGATAGGTGACGACGTCGTGCTCGCTGAAGGCAGGGAGACGGAGAGCGGCGTCGCAGCGGTCTTCGAAGCCGCGTAGAACAGACGTCAGTCTGAGGCGTCCGCCGCCTCCGCCGTCACTCTCATCTCGTGGGCGTCACACGCCTCGAGGTCCAGCAGTTCCTCGTCGTGGTGGAGGCAGTAGGGCACCGTGGCGCCGTCGTCTGACTCGGTGAAGTCGTAGAACCGGCAGTTCCCGCAGTACCTGTCGCCTGCGAAGCCGTCGACGGGTTCCTCGGGCTCCTCGTCGAGCGATGCGGTCAGGAGCTCGGCGTCCGTGCCGCCTTCTACGTCCATCGAGATACCGACGCCTCCAAAGCCACCCCCTTCCGCGTCGTCGAACGCTTCCTCGAACCTCCGTGGCTCGACCTTCTCCTCGGTGTAGCTCAACGACAGCTTGCTCCTGGGTAGCGCTATCTCTACCTCGAGCACACTACGGAACAGGCTGTAGAACATAACCGCGGCGCCCGCGGTGTAGACGAGGAAGACGAGGCCCGAGAGGTCGAGGGCGTCGCCCTGCCATCTCGAGGGGTAGGCGTAGTCGAAGAACATGACGCCGGCGAACGCGAGTGCGACGCCGGCTGCGGCGACGACGCGCTCCCGGCGGGGCATCGGCGCGACGGCGAACACTCCGGTGAACGCGAGCGGGAGTCCGACCCCCGCGAGCATCGCTCCCACGCCCCACCGTTCCCAGTCGATGGCGAGGCCGAGCAAGCCGCCGACCGTCGACGACACTCCGACGACACCGCCGGCGAAGACGAGGAGGCCGCCGACCGCGACGAGGGCGTAGCCGAGGAGCAGGCGTTCGTCGCTCTCGCGGCCGCCTACCCGGCGGTCGTAGGCGTCGTCGAGACTCTGCATACCGGGGCTACCTGCGTCGACTGCTTCAAGCTTTCCCCCGTTGTCTGACCCGCGTACGACGTGCGAAAGCGGCCGCGGAGGCGGACGGCTCCACAGGGCTCCGAAGCGGTTTAGAGCGAGGACGGCGTCTATGACACGGGATGCTCGATGCCTGGTTCACGGTCGTCGAACGCATCGAC
>CAZXNG010000131.1:0-4002 GCA_964642065.1 uncultured Halobacteriales archaeon | reverse complement strand
CCGGCTGTCCCGCGGATTCGCCGGATTCTCGTGGTTCCGGCATGTCTACCTCCTCCAGCCGGATGGTCTAGTTTCCCGAGCCCTGGAACCCGGGAACTACGGCGTCCATCGAGTTGACTTCGTCGATGCAGGCGTCGAACTCCTCGCGTGTGCCCTCGTCGCACGGCCGTAGGTCGTGGTCCATCATGTCGAGCACTACCTCGGAGGCGCGTTCGCGGTCGTCGACGGGTCCTTCTCTCTTCCTCAGCCCGCGGTATACGGGGTGGAGGGCTTCGCCGTCTCTCTCGTGGACGTACTCTCTGACTGCGAGCTCGGAGAACGCGTACCCGAACCCTCGCCGACGATGGTCTTCGCTGGTCCACGTCAGCATCCGGGTGTCGTCGTCCTGATAGTAGCGCCAGAGCTCGTCGGGGTCTCCCCTGGGCGACACTCTTCGGAAGCATCTGTCCGAGCCGTCGGGGCAGGTCGCGGGTTCGCGGCGTTCCTCGCCGAAAAGCTCCGCTCTGACGTCTCCGCGCTGTCGGTCGACGAGGAACTCGACGTGCTGCGCGGTTCCTTCGCCGAACCAGGCCGGGTTCTCCCGTGCCCATGCGAGTGCGAAGGAGTTGTAGCTGTGCGTCGTCTCGTGCAGCAGGGTGGAGACGACTTCGCCGTCTTCGACGAGGCTCTCTCTGAGGAATATCAGGCCACCGGTGCGGTGTTGACCTGCGCTCCACGGGTTCACCTCGTCGTCGTACCGGTCGTCGGACAACACGACTACGGGGTGGCTGACTACGGGTGGCTGGAACCCGAGGGCGGCTGGCACCGTCGAGTACAGGTCGTCGGCCTCCGTCAACCGGTGGTCTCCCGACACGGTGTAGTGGTCGTGTACTCCGTCGTCTTCGCCGACCACTACTCGGACGGAGGAGGAGCCGTCTCCACGGTATACCAGGGTGTCGTTTCCGTAGGCGGATCCGAATCCGCGTGCGGGGGACCACGACAGCACGTCGTCCTCAGCAGTTATCCGGGCCTGGGTGACCTCGTCGGGTACGTCGTCGCGGGCATCCTGGAACCCGACGAGCTCTAGCTCGACGACGGTGAACTCCCCGTGGGACTCGACCTCGGCGTCGAAGACGTACTCGACGGTGAAGACCTCGTGAGAACGTAGCGGACCTGCGTTGGACTCGATAGAGAGCTCGTCTCCGGTTCGGCTGTAGCTGGTGACCTCTCCCTGGGAGTCCCGTACGCTCTGGATCTCCGCGGAGCTTGGTACGGTGATCCTAGTGCTCCAGCGCTGGTACGCTGCGTCTGCGTCTTCTCCGTAGACCTCGAAGGTTAACTCCACCGTGGCTTCGCCGTCGTCGAGCTGGATCCGGTGGTCGCTGACGGCTGCGGCGTCGCCCGCGAAAGACGTGAGCAGCAATACTGCGAGGAGGGTTAACCCGAGGTAACTGCCGAGACGTATCTTCACGCACTTGTTAGGCTGGCGACGTCGAAAAGGCTGACGCCCGAATCACCATGCTCCCGAGCTACGTCGGAACGCCGACGTCCCAGACGTGGAATCAGACGTCTAGCTCAGTCCAGTCGGCGTCCAGGCCGCCGGTGACGCGTGCTTCGAGCGCGTCCTCGTCGCGTAGCTCGATGGTGGCGTCGAACAGCTGGACGAGGGTGGAGTAGTCGCGTTCGTCGTGCATGTCGGGGTCCATGGTGTAGACTCCGAGGCCGCCGATGCTCCTCACGCGGCCGGTCAGGACGTGGAGGAACCGGAAGACGGTCTGTAGCTCGGAGTACATCAGTAGCGTGGATATCGAGTCCATGTAGAGCCGTGTGTGTTCTACGTCGGGGTCCTCCTGAAACCTCTCGATGAGGTCGGAGACCTTGATCCCGATTCCGGTGACGTCGCTGGGAGAGCTCGTGTGTTTGACTGTGGCGGACTCCTCGACATCGTCTCCGAGGCTGTGGCTGACGGAGTCGACGACGCCGAACTTCGATGGGTCGAAGTCGAGGTCCGAGTAATCCTCCAGAAGTTCGTCGGTGGTGTACCTGGTGCTGACGCGGATGACCGCGTCGCCTCTCTCGACTCCGCGGGCGACCACGGCTCTTCCTATCCTGTTCTTCGAGTCGGCGGAGCCTCCTACGACGAGGAGGTTCGTGCCCTCGTCTACCTCACCGACCTGGCTGTCAAGCCCAGGGACACCCAGCTCGTACACTATCACGAGATTCATCTTATATTAAGTTAAGTTACCGGTTTACCCACCCTCATAAAGACTGTTCGCCGTCTCTGTTCCGATTCCGCTACCGAACGCTTCCGATACTACAAACACGTTCCCGTCCCGCGAAAGCTCCGGTAGAGCGACCTCGTAGCGTGAGACGAGTTTGCGGACATCTCCTCCGGTTTCACAATTCTTATTACCCGAACGGAACAGTTCCAAGTATGGCAGAAACGATAGAACTGCTGGTTGAGGGGGGCAAGGCCACGGCCGGACCTCCTCTCGGACCCGCGCTCGGCCCCACGGACGTAGACGTCGGAGGGGTAGTGGGAGCGATAAACGAACGCACCGCGGACTTCGAGGGAACCGAGGTCCCCGTCACCGTCACCGTCGAAGACGGCGACTACGAGATAGACGTCGGACTGCCGCCCACGGCGGCGCTCGTGAAGGACGAGCTCGGCATCGAGACCGGTAGCGGCGAGCCGCACAAGACCTTCGTCGCCGACATGTCCGCGGAGCAGCTGAAGAGCGTCGCGGAGATGAAGTCCGAGGACCTCCTGAGCTACGACACCAAGAACGCGGCGAAGGAGGTCGCCGGCACGTGCGTCTGCCTCGGAGTAGAGATAGAGGGCATGGACCCACGTGAGGCCGCCGAGAGGATAGACGACGGCGAGTTCGACGACGTGCTGGCGTAGGTATACTTCGATGAAGATAGTTCCAGACACGAGCGTAGTGGTAGACGGTCGTATCACCCAGAAGGTAGAGGAAGGCGAGTTCGAAGGCGCCGACGTCATCGTCCCGGAGGCGGTCGTCGCGGAGCTCGAGAGCCAGGCGAACAAGGGCCGTGAGACCGGACACAACGGCATCGAGGAGCTGAAGAACCTCAGCGACCAGGCGGAGGAGGGGCTCATAACCCTCGACTACGTCGGTCCGCGTCCGTCGCTCGAGCAGGTGAAGATGGCGAAGGGCGGCGAGATAGACAGCGTCATCCGCGACATCGCCGTCGAGAACCAGGCGACGTTCGTCACCAGTGACGGCGTCCAGGCGGAGATAGCGCGGGCGAAGAGCCTCGAGGTCATCTACCTCCAGCCCGAGCAGCCGGACTTCACCGAGCTGGAGATAGAGAAGTACTTCGACGACGACACGATGAGCGTCCACCTCAAGCAGGGCGTCGCACCCAAGGCGAAGCGCGGCGAGATAGGCGAGATGCGGTTCCGCGCCATAAGGGACCGCGAGCTCGAGTTCTACGAGGTCCGACGGATGGCGCGGGAGATAGTCGAGGCCGCCAACAGGACGCACGAGGCGTTCATCGAGGTGGAGATGGACGGCATGACCATCGTCCAGATCCACAGCATGAGGATAGCCATCGCGCGTCCGCCGTTCAGCGACGGCATCGAGATAACCGCGGTGCGTCCGGTGGCACAGGTCGACCTCGAGGACTACCGCCTCAGCGAGGACCTCAAACAGAGGTTGCTCGGCAAGCAGCGCGGCGTCATGATAGCGGGCGCTCCGGGTGCCGGCAAGACGACGTTCGCGCAGGCGGTGGCGGAGTTCCTCAACGAACACGAGTACAGCGTAAAGACGATGGAGCGTCCGCGCGACCTACAGGTCGACGACGAGATAACGCAGTACACCGCGCTCGAGGACCACATGGAGAACACCGCCGACGTGTTGCTGATGGTGCGGCCGGACTACACCATCTACGACGAGGTCCGGAAGACCGACGACTTCGAGGTCTTCGCCGACATGCGGCTGGCGGGCGTCGGCATGGTCGGCGTCGTCCACGCCACCCGCGCCATCGACAGCGTCCAGC
>CAZXNG010000130.1:0-4045 GCA_964642065.1 uncultured Halobacteriales archaeon | reverse complement strand
CTACGACGAAGTAGGTGTCGGGGTAGTCGCC
Source organism: uncultured Halobacteriales archaeon (assembly GCA_964642065.1). Classification (GTDB taxonomy): domain Archaea; phylum Halobacteriota; class Halobacteria; order Halobacteriales; family Halorutilaceae; genus JAQZDA01. Next base: position 4,014 of record CAZXNG010000130.1, on the reverse strand, counting down.
GACGACGTCGCCTATCTCCTCGACGGGGTTGCGCACCCCGGTCGAGGTCTCGTTCATCACGAGGCCGACGGCGTCGTAGCCGTCGTCGCTCCCTTCGAGCGCGTCGTGGACGTCGCCGGCTTTCACGGCTTCGCCCCAGTCGTACTCCAGGCGGTCGACGTCCTTGCCGAGGCGTTCGGCGACGTTCGCCTGTCGCTCGCTGAACGCGCCGTTGGTCGGGACGAGCATCCGGTCGTCGACGAGATTGAGCGTCGTCGCCTCCCAGAACTCCGTGCCCGACGCCGTCAGGATGATGACGTCTTGATTCGTGTCGAGGAACTCCTTGGTGTCCTCGACGATGGTGGTGTAGAGGTCGGTCATCCTGTCCATACGGTGGCCGAACATAGGCTCCGCCATCGCCTGTATCACGTCGTCGCGGACCTCGGTCGGCCCCGGCAGGTACAGGGTCTTCTCGGGGTAGTCGCCGGTGTACTCGGTCTTCTTCGTCACGTGGGTCACCAGGTAGAGGGACTGTCGGGTCGAACCGGCTTGGGCGTTTTGATGCCTCCTCAGGGCTCCGGCTGGCCTACCGCGCCAGCGTGACGTCGCCTGGTCACTGGTACATCGACGGGTCGGGTGCGGTCTCGGTCTGCTCTCCGCCACCCATCATCTGCTGGAGCTGGTCGGCGACCTGCTGCTTCTGCTGCTGTATCTCCTCCGCCTGCTGCTGCAGCGCCTCGGTGTCGACGTCGAACTCGACCAGGGGTTCGAGCGCGTTCTCGATGACGCTGCGTGCGGCTCCTGGGTCCGGCAACCTGGGGTCGCATCGGACGAGGAGGACGGCGGCGGGTACGTCCTCGCGGTAGCAGGCGGAGACGAGGCCGCCGGTGACGCCGCCGAGCGCTCCGCTCTCCTCCGCCAGCGGTACCTCGGCGTCCCGGAGGTCCTCCTCGAGCTCGTCGGAGGTCGCGACTCCGGTGACTCTGCCGACCTCCTGCTCCGACTGCGCGGGTGCGCCGGCGAGGAATATCGCGCGCTCGAACTCCTCCGCGAGGTCGTCGAGAACACATCGGCTGAGCGGTCTTACCGATGGCTCGGGTATCGGGACGTCACTCTGCAGCGTCATGATGTCGGGTTCGGCGCCCGCGTACACCCGGATGGCCTCCCTGACGCGTCCTTCACTGAACGCCGCGACCGGCGGGAAGTCCTCGATGTCGACGTAGCCGTGTCGCTCGAGCGAGAGCTGCTTGGTTATCTGATCCACCGCTATCGACGCCACCATGCCGAGGCCGGGGAGGCCCTCTATCAACGTCGGGGACTCCGCCGCCACCTCGGTCGCCCGCTCGAAGCTCACTGAAGCTCTGTCGTCTGAAGCCATCGTCCGATGTAAGACGTACCCGGAGGGTAAACAGTTTACCCAGGCTCTCGGTGGATGGGTATCCAGGTCTCACGCCGTCGACGCCGTCCTCTGGCTCGCGCTCGGCCCCACATCGTGGCCGTCAGTCGAACTTCCGGCCGCCCTCGCACTCCACGCAGAGCCCCGACGCTACTTCGTAGTGGTTCTGACAGACCGCGCCTCCGCAGCTATCGCACGTGGCGGTGGCTTCGTCGCCGCAGATGTAGCAGACGCCTGTGACGCTCACGGTGGTCTTTTGGACGTCGCTACGGATATCTCCACGGGTGTCTGCCGAGGTTCGGGAGAAGACGTGGTGTCTACGCGCCGATGTCGGGCTCGGCCTCGTCGTCCTCGCGCTGCAGGAGGCGTTCGATGGTCTCGCCGATGCGCTCGGGGACCTTGCGGACGAGCTCCGTCGGGCTGATAGCCTGGTAGCCGTCGGGGGTCTCCTCTACGATTCCTTCGTCCTCGAGCTCCTCGAGGGTGTTCTCGACCTTGTCGGGGTACAGGCCGGTCTGCTCCGCGACGTCCTCTGCGGAGGCGTCTCCGGCCTTCCGGAGGCCCACGTAGACCGCGGCGCGGCTGCGGGTCTCGAGGACCTCGGCGAGGAGGTCGTCGATGTTGGTGTTGAGGCTCTCGAGGACCTCGTCTACGCGTTCCTCGACCTCCTCGGTCGCCTGCTCTACTCTACCGGACGATTCTTCGATTTCTGGCTCTTCGGACATATTCTGTCGCCTCAGACACAACATAATCCCCAACGGTAATAAGTCTTCGGGTGAACGGGTTCGGCTCAGCCAGACCAGCCCGGAGGAAAGAAGACGCACCCCCGTCAAACCCCGACAGAGATGAAGGCCGTCGGACTCGCGGGCAAACCCAACGCAGGCAAGTCGACGTTCTACAAGGCCGCCACACTCGCGGACGTAGACGTCGGAGACTACCCCTTCACCACCATCGACGCCAACCGCGGAGTCGCACACGTCCGCACCCGATGCCCCTGCCTCGACCTCGACGAACGCTGCGGGAACTGCGAGGACGGCCGCAGGTACGTCGGGGTCGAGCTCGTCGACGTCGCCGGCCTCGTACCGGGGGCGCACGAGGGACGGGGGCTCGGCAACCAGTTCCTCGACGAGCTCCGGCAGGCCGACGCGGTACTCAACGTCGTCGACGCCTCCGGCGGAACCGACGAGGAAGGTGAACCCTGCGACGTCGGCGAACACGACCCCCGCGGCGACGTAGAGTTCCTCCGGTGCGAGCTAGACATGTGGCTGAAGGGCATCGTCGAAGACAACTGGGAGAAGATAGAGCGCAAGAGCCGCGCACCGGAGTTCGACTTCGAGGCCGAGCTCACGCAGGCGTTCGCAGGCATCGGCGCTACCGAAGCCGACGTCCGCAGAGCCCTCCGCGAGGTCGACCCGCCGGAGTTCGGCGAGTGGACCGACGGCGACCGCGAGGCGCTCGCCCGCGAGCTCCGCCGGAGCAGCAAACCCCTGCAGGTCGCCGCCAACAAGGCCGACGTAGCGCCCGACGACCTGCTGCAGCCGCTCGTCGACGACGGCGCCGTCCCGACATCTGCTGCGAGCGAGCTCGCCCTCCGACAGGCCACCGAACAGGGCGTCGTCAACTACCACCCCGGCGACGGCGACTTCGACGTAGTCGGCGACGTCAGCGACGAACAGCGCGAGGGCCTCGAACGCATCCGCGAGTTCGTCGACGGCCACGGCGGCACAGGCGTACAGGAGGCGCTCGACACCGCAGTGTACGACCTTCTCGATATGGTCACCGTCTACCCCGTCGAGGAGCAGTCGAGCTGGCGGGGCGCCGACGACGAGGTATTGCCCGACGCCTTCCTCCTTCCCGAAGGCGCGACGCCCGTGGACCTCGCGTACGAGATACACAGCGACATCGGCGAAGGCTACCACCACGCGGTCGACTGCAGGAGCGGGCGGAAGATAGGCGAGGGGCACGAGCTAGAGGAGGGCGACGTCGTCAAGATAGCGACGGCGTGACGAGCTCCGGCGGTAAAATCAACGCTTATTGACGCCGCCGCGGAACCACAGTCTACATGGACGTTCCAGGAGCCACGGTCGGAGTCGTCGGCGGCGGCCAGCTCGGCCGGATGATGGGCGAGGCCGCCGCGCCGCTCGGCGTCGACCTCGTCGTGCTAGACCCCTCGGATCCGCCGCCCGCCGCACCCGTCGCCGCCGACGACGTGGTCGCGGAGTTCGACGACGAGGACGCGATGCGGGAGCTCGCCGAACGCTGCGACGTGCTGACCTACGAGATAGAGCTCGCCGACCCCGACGCGCTCGAACGCGTCGAGGAGGAGACGGGTACGCCGGTGCATCCGAAGCCCTCGACGTTGCGGAAGATAGAGGACAAGCTCCGTCAGAACGACCTCCTCCGCGACGCAGGCGTGCCGATGCCGGAGTACCGGCGCGTCGACAGCGTCGACGACCTCCGGAGCGCGCTCGACCTGCTCGGCTACCCCGCGATGCTGAAGGCGCGCACCGGCGGCTACGACGGCCGCGGGAACGTCGCCATAGAGTCGCCGGAGGACGTCGAAGCTGCGTTCGAGGCCGTCGCAGGTCCCGCGCTCGTCGAGGAGTTCGTCGGCTACGACCGCGAGCTCGCCGTCATGG
>CAZXNG010000129.1:1831-4120 GCA_964642065.1 uncultured Halobacteriales archaeon | reverse complement strand
GCGCCGCGGCTACGCAGGAGTGTTGCCGGTCGCCGTCGGACCGCTGCCGCAGACGTTGACCTCGCTGGTGCTGGTGGTGGTCGGCGCCGTCCTCCTGGTGACGGGTCTCACGAGGAGGTGCGTGCTGAACTCCCTCGTGGGCATGAACACCTACGAGGAGTCGTAGTCGGAGACGTAGTTCAGCCGGCTGCGTAGAGTCCGCCGAATCTTCAGCTCTCCCCGCGTACCCGGTATCTCTTCTCTAGCTCCGGGTTCTCGACGAACGGCAGGGCTATCCGTAGGAGGTCGACTACGAAGTCGCGGCCGAGATACCGGTAGGTGGTGAGGAAGGTGGAGATCACCACGAGGCCGGCGAGTCCGAGCGCCGCCTGCCCCAGCACCTCGTCGCCTGAGGAGGCGAAGTGGCCGCCAACTGCGACGCTGCCGAAGAACACGAGTCCGTAGAGCTTGAGCTCGATTACCAGCATCTTCAGAGTGAGGTCCGCGAACTTCCTGTCGACGGTCCTTATCATGCCGTGTTCGAGCTCCTCGACGCGGTTCATCCGACGGTCTACGTCCTCGAGCGTGCTCTCCACGTTCTCCAGTGTCTCGTCGGCTCTGAGCGCGGCTTCACCTAGGCTCTCCGCCTTCCGGCGGGCGCGTCGTATGTCGTCGAACATCTCCCTGTAGGAGGATGGACACAGAGGTACAAAACGCCGCCGACGTGCAGAGAATCGGGTGTCTCCGTCTCTCGTTACGAGTCGACGGTCTTCTGAGGAATCATCGAGTGGCGACGACGTTGTGTATCCAGGCTATCGCGGCACCCATCGCGAGACCCAGCACCAGTCCTCCTGCACCGCCGAGTAGGCCCCCGAGTGCCGTCGCCCCGAAGCCAGGGATCAGGCTTCCGGCGAGGTCCACGTACTCGGTGCCGTAGCCGGTCAGCCACGCCGCCCAGCCGATGAAGAGCAACAGAGCGCCGTAGACAGCTCCGAAGGCTACTGCGAAGCCAGCTACGTCGATACCCGCTCTGTCTGACATACCTGAGATGGGTTCTGCATCGACATAAGCACGTCGCAGGTGACCTACTCTTCGTCCGTCAGATGCCGGTAGACGACGTACGCCGCGGCGGCGAACACGGCGAAGGGTACCGCTATCTTGACCATCAGGACTGCGAATATCCTGGTCGCCGGGAACGCGAACGAGATGGCGGTTACGACGACGAGTCCGGCAGCGGCGTACTTCAGCCAGTCGGCGGCAGCGACCTCCCTCTCGCGCAGCGGCACGTCGGGGTCCTCGCGCTCGAACTCCTCGTGGTCGACGTCTTCGGCGCGTTCTATGGCTCCGGACTCCATCCCCTCCACAATCTCCCGTCGCGTCCGGTAGGTCTCGACGGCTTCGTCGAGCACCTCGACGGCGACGACGCTGTCGGGGTCGTCTCCACGAACCTCGATGACGCGGAAGACGAGGGCGTCGTCGTGGTCCCTGTAGATATCTCCTTCTTCCACTGTCGGTTATCCGTGGCCGGTGGATTCAAATCTGTCGGCGGCGGTCTCGTGCCTCATTCCTCGGTCTCCGGTCGGTGTTCGAACGCCCGTCCGGTCACGGTGTCGGGCCGTAGCTCGTACATCTCGATGTCGGTCTCGTCGAGGAAAGCACCCGACCAGTGGAGGACGGTGAACATGGCGTTGCCGGAGAGGCTCTCCAGAGACCGCTTGTAGTTCGTTCTATCCAGCTCTTCGAGACTGCCTCTCACGACTACGCTCCGCGCCTCGTGGTCCTCGTACATCTCGTAGACGGTGAGGCAGGCAGTCTCGGTGTTCCGCACCCACTCTCGTTTCTCGCTGCGGGGGGCGTAGCCCAGCATCAGGTATAACGAGCGGTCTTCTCTGTCGTAGCCGAATGAGACGGGTAACGAGTAGGCTTCGTCTCCGTCGGCGAATGCAAGCGTCCCGGTCCCCTTCCTCGTCAGCAGGTCGTCGACCTCGTCGTCCTCCATCTCCATGTGGCTTCGGACATCGAGCAGTTTGTCGCGGGAGATAGTGAGGTCCCTGTGGCGGTCGAGCTTCTGCGTCACGTAGTAGCCCACGACGCCGAAGAAGCCCAGGAGGAACAGCCCCGTCAACGCGGTCTCCACGGGTTCCGGCTCGAGTTCCAGTCCGACGGCGAGGGTCTCGGAGGTGCCGGGGAGGTAGTACACTCCGGTGTTGTAGACCCCGTGGAGGATGCCGGCTATCAGCAGACCCTTGAACACTATGGGGCCTGCGTTCCGCTTGTTTAGCTTCGCGAGCCCGAGGTAGTAGCCGGCTA
>CAZXNG010000129.1:0-1731 GCA_964642065.1 uncultured Halobacteriales archaeon | reverse complement strand
ATGGGGCCTGCGTTCCGCTTGTTTAGCTTCGCGAGCCCGAGGTAGTAGCCGGCTATCGCCGACCATAGCACGTGAAAGGGTGCGACGCCCGCCCGGGCTATCGTCAGCTCCTGGGCACCGCCGAACCCGAGGAGTCCGTATCCCGAGATGTAGATGGCGTTCTCCATCGCGGCGAAGCCGAGGCCTGCGACGGCTCCGAGCGCCGCTCCGTCGGCTGCGGAGTCGAACTCCCCGAGGGTGTAGCCGTAGAGCCGGACCGCCAGCCACTTGGCAGTCTCCTCGACGGGTGCGACGACGAAGAAGAAGAACAGGATCATCCCGCCCTCCAGTCGGCTGAAGGTTCCGTACGACAGGGTGTTGACGACTAGGGGTACGGTGACGAACAACGAAGACAGCAGGAAGGTCGCGGTCAGCATCCAGATGGACACCGGGTCGAAGGGGTCTGTGTCCCAGATGTAGAAGACGAAGAACCCCGCAGGCACCAGTGAAACCAGCAGCAACATGCCGAGGGTGGGGGAGAGAATCATCGACAGAGCCGCGACTACGACGAAGCCCAGAGACACAGTCAGAAATGACGCGGTTATCAGAGCCTCGGCTCCGACGTCGAAGTAGACGCAGAACCGGTCGAAGAGCGTGCGGGGCTCCCACTCCTCGAAGTCGTACAGGTCGACGCCCTCCTCCAGCACCACTTCGCGACGTTTCTCGAACAGTACGTCCTCTTCGGAGTCGCTCACCTATTCAATTACGCGTATCAGGGAAATAAAAGCAAGGAAGATAGTTTTATAACAAACCCGTAATTAGGGGACCGGGTATCCGAAAGGCCCGGTGGACGTCGAAACATCGAACGCGGGAAGATACGGAGCATCACGGATGGCTCAACGCGGAGTGCGAGAGCGTCTCCCTCCGACAGCTCACGCGTTCCTTTCCTCGAAAGACAGGACACCGGCCTCCAAGGCTCGACGTGGTTCCGTCAGCCGAAGGTCTTCTCCATCATCACCTCGTCGACGAACTCGCCGTCGATTCGGTAGTGGTCGCTGCGGACCGCCTCCACCTCCCAGCCGTGTCGTTCGAGGAACTCGATGGCGTCGTCGTTCACCGACGGTACGCTGTTGTAGACCTTGTGCAGGCCGCGCTCCTCCGCCCAGTCCATCGCGCGGTCCATCAGGTGTTCGCCGATACCCTTGCCTCGGTACTCCTCGAGGACGCCCAGCGTGAGCTCGGCGGTGTGGCTGAGCTTGTCCATCTCCGGCACGTCGAGTCCGCACCATCCGACTACCTCGTCGTCGACGACGGCGACGAAGAAGTGCTGGTCCTCGAGGTCTGTGTCGACCAGGGTGCTGTCGCCGCTGAGCTGTTGCTCGACCGACTCGGCGACGACGTACCTCCGGCTGCTGGTGACCTGTCGGATGACGCCGACGATGCCGGATATGTCCTCCTGCCGCGCCGGACGTATGGTGACGGTGGCGCCGTCGACCTCGTGGTGGTCCTCGACGCCGGCGTCGACAGCGGTGCGGAGCACGCCGTCCTCCTGCTCCAGCATGCCGTCGCGGCGCATGACCGCTACCAGCTGGTGGTACCTCTCGGGCTCGGAGAGGATGTCGGACTCCAGCAGTTCGTCGTAGGAGACCTCGCCGCGCTCCTCCACGAACTCGTATATTCTCTTCCTGTCGGGTGTCTTGAACGCGGGCTCTGGTGCCTCCATGTCGAAACCATTCGACCTCACGAGTATTA
>CAZXNG010000128.1:0-4203 GCA_964642065.1 uncultured Halobacteriales archaeon | reverse complement strand
TCATCAGCCAGAGCCTCTCCGTCGTCGTGCTGGTAGGGATACTGCTAGTGGTCGTGCGGTTCCTCCCGGAGGTCATGGAGGTCATCGACGACGTCCTCGAGGTCTTCGGCGTCGCCACCAAGACCGGTAGCTCCTGATGACCGCGTCGAACGCCGATGGAACGTGGACGGCAGACGATATGGAGTTCAGCCGACGTGGAGTCTACCTGCCGGAGATAGACGTCCTGTCGATAAGCGACCTCCACGTCGGCATCGAGAAAGCCGCGATACGCGACGGCACATCGATGCCGACGAAGGAGGCGGAGACCCTGAAGTCTAGCCTCCTCGCGCTGCTAGGCGAGTTCCAGCCCTCCACCGTGGTCTTCGACGGCGACGTCCACCACGAGTTCGGCAGCCTCGGCGACGCAGCCGACACCATCCAGGAGATGGAGGAGATGGTGGAGAACTCGGGCGCGGAACCCGTCTTCGTCGAGGGCAACCACGACACCATGCTCGACAGCGTCGTCGAGACGGTGGACTGGCATCAGGTAGAAGACGTGGTCTTCGTCCACGGAGACCGCGTGCCCGCCGAAGTGCCGCAGGACGCCGACCTGTACGTCGTCGGCCACGACCACCCCGCCGTCGAGATAGAGATGCAGAAGATAGACTGCTACCTGCTCGGCCCCTGCATCGACGGCCGCGTCCTGATGACGCCGGCGTTCAACGAGCTCGTCCGCGGAGTCGTCGTCAACAAGATGACCGCCGACGAGTTCATGTCGCCGTTCGTCCGACCACCCATCGGCGAGTTCCAGGTGATAGTGGAGGACGACGGCGACGTCCACGAGTTCCCGCCCATCGGCGAGTTCCGACACATGCTCTAACGGAACTCGAAGAGTTAAACCCCGTCAGACGCATACCAGCGGTATACAGATATGTCGGAGGATATCGAGGCTGCAGAGATAGACGCTGGGGAGGAACCCGACGACGGAGACGCGGACACCTCCGAACCGGACGAGGTAGAGGAGCTACGGGAGGAGGTCGAAGCCCTACGCGACGCGAAAATCGAGCTGGAGGAGGAGCGCAACGACCTCGAGAGCAGGATGAAGCGGGTGCAGGCGGACTTCGAGAACTACAAGAAACGTGCGGAGGAGAAGGTGGAGCGAGCCCGCCAGCGCGGAGTCGAGGACGTCGTGGAGGAGGTCGTCGGGGTTAAGGACGACCTGGAGCGAGCGCTCGAAGCCGAGGGAGAGGTCGACCACGGGGAGACCCTGGAGATGCTCGACGAACAGATGAGGGATATGTTGGAGGGGTTCGGCGTCGAACGCGTGGAACCCGACCGGGAGCTCGACCCCGAGAGGCACGAGGCGGTGATGCGCGTCGACAGCGACGACCACGAGGAAGGCGAGGTCGTCGACGTCCACGAGCCCGGGTACGTCCTCGGAGACCGAGTCGTCCGGACGGCGAAGGTCTCCGTCGCAGACAGAGGCTCCGGAGCGGACGACGAGTAGACGCGTCACGGATCCCACCGACACCACCTCTCTTAGTTCTAGTAATGAGAAGGCTTTAGCCTCCGAACCGGATTACCTCAGGGTAACCATGACCTCAGAGAAGATACTCGGCATCGACCTGGGCACGACGAACAGCGCGATGGCCGTGATGGAGGCCGGCGACCCCGAGATAATCGAGAACAACGAGGGCGACAGGACGACGCCCTCCGTCGTCGCGTTCAACGAGGACGGCGAACGACTGGTGGGCAAGACCGCGAAGAACCAGGCGATACAGAACCCAGACCGCACCGTGCAGTCGATAAAGCGCCACATGGGCGAGGAGTACGAGGTATCGGTCGACGACGAGGACTACACGCCGGAGCAGATTAGCGCGATGATACTGCAGAAGATGAAGCAGGACGCCGAGGAGTACCTCGGCGACGAGGTCGAGAAGGCCGTCATCACGGTGCCCGCGTACTTCAGCGACGCCCAGAGGCAGGCGACGAAGGACGCCGGCCGCATCGCGGGCCTCGATGTCGAACGCATCGTCAACGAGCCGACGGCAGCGGCGATGGCCTACGGCCTAGACGACGACAGCGACCAGACCGTGCTCGTATACGACCTCGGCGGCGGAACCTTCGATGTCTCCATCCTCGAGCTCGGCGGAGGCGTCTACGAGGTCGTCGCCACCAGCGGCGACAACCAGCTCGGCGGCGACGACTGGGACGAAGCCATCATCAACCACCTCGCCGACGAGTTCCAGGAAGAACACGGCATCGACCTCCGCGAGGACCGGATGGCGCTGCAGCGGCTGAAGGAGGCCGCCGAGGAGGCGAAGATAGAGCTGTCGAACAGGAAGGAAGCCAGCGTCAACCTCCAGTTCATCGCCAGCGACGACAGCGGACCCCTCCACCTCGACACCAGCATCACCCGCGCGACCTTCGAGGACATCACCCGCGACCTCGTCGAACGCACGATGGAGCCCGTGGAGCAGGCCCTCGAAGACGCAGACGTGGACGGCGACGACGTCGACGAGATAATCCTTGTCGGCGGCTCCACCAGGATGCCGATGGTCAGGGAGGCGATAACCGAGAAGCTGGGTCAGGAGCCCCGGCGCGACGTCAACCCCGACGAGGCGGTGGCGCTCGGCGCCGCCATCCAGGGCGGCGTCCTCAGCGGCGAGGTCGACGACCTCGTCCTGCTCGACGTCACCCCTCTGTCTCTCGGCATCGAGACCAAGGGCGGTGTCTTCACCCGACTCATCGACCGGAACACCACCATCCCGACGGAGGCGTCGAAGGTATTCACCACCGCGGTCGACAACCAGACCAACGTCGAGGTCCGGGTGTTCCAGGGTGAACGCGAGATAGCGGAGGAGAACGAATTGCTCGGCGAGTTCATGCTCACCGGCATCCCCGCGGCGCCCGCGGGAACCCCGCAGATAGAGGTGACGTTCAGCATCGACGAGAACGGCATCGTCCAGGTGGAGGCCGAGGACCAGGGCAGCGGCGAGAGCGAGTCCGTCACCATCGAGGGCGGCACCGGATTGAGCGACGACGAGATAGAGGATATGGTCGACGAAGCCGAGCAGCACGCGGAGGAGGACCGCCGGCGACGCGAGCGCATCGAGGCCCGCAACGCCGCGGAGGGGGCCGTCAACCGCGCACGCAGGATGATAGACGAGAACGAGGAAGAGGTCAGCGAAGACGTCGTCGAGGAAGTCGAAGCCGCGGTAGAGGACGTCGAAGAGGTGCTGGAGGACGACGACGCGGACAAGGAGGAGATAGAGAGCGTCACCGAGGAGCTTGAGCAGGCGGTGCAGGAGATAGGGAAGGAGATATACGCCGACGCAGAGGGCGCGGCGGGAGCGGGTGCGGCCGGTGCTGGCGGCGCGGGCGGCCCCGGCGGCGCTGCTGGAGGTTCAGGTGGAATGAGTGGTGCAGGAGGGGCGGCCGGCGCAGGTGGCTCGGACTTCGACTTCAGCGGCGGCGAAGCATCCGACGTCGACTTCGACGAAGGCGACGAAGAAGACGACGAGGAGTAGACACGCGTTATGGCTCGGGACTACTACGACGCCCTCGGGGTCTCGCGGGACGCCAGCCAGGAGGAGATAAAGCAGGCGTACCGCGACAAGGCCCGGGAGTACCACCCCGACGCCAGCGACCACGACGACGCCGAGGAACGGTTCAAGGAGATCCAGCAGGCGTACGAGGTCCTCGGAGACGAGGAGAAGCGCGAGGCCTACGACCGAATGGGTCACCAGCGGTTCGAGCAGGCGGAGAAGCAGGGCTTCGACCCGGGAGAGGACGCCGCTACCGGAGGCTTCGGCGGAGCAGGCGGCGGCATGGGCGGTGGAATGGGTGGCGCGGGCTTCGACCTCGGAGACATCTTCGGCGACCTGTTCGACATGGGCGGCCGCAGCGGAGGCAGCGTACGGAAACGCGTCACCCTGTCGCTGGAGGAGGTGTACAGCGGAGCCACCCGTGAGGTCTCCGTAGAAGGCGAGGTAGACTGCCCCGACTGCGACGGCGTCGGCGCCGACAGCCGCGACGACGTGACGCGCTGCCCGAGCTGCGACGGCGCCGGACAGGTCCGGCAGCGCCAGCGCACGCCGTTCGGCCAGACCACCACTGTCACCGAGTGCCCGCGGTGCGACGGCACCGGTCGACGGGTCGAGAATCCATGCAGCCGGTGCCGCGGCACCGGGAAGGTCAGCGACACCGTGACCCGCACCCTGC
>CAZXNG010000127.1:0-4260 GCA_964642065.1 uncultured Halobacteriales archaeon | reverse complement strand
GCGACGGCGCCTCGACGTGGGCGTCCGGCAGCCAGGTGTGGAACGGCACCACGGGTACCTTGACGGCGAACCCGACGAACAGCAGGCCGAACGCCGCGAGCTTCAGCTGTTCGGGCGTGAGGCCGAAGTAGCCGTCGAGGCCGCCGTCGTGGAGCGCCGTCGTCAGCTCCACCATCGACAGGCTGGAGACGTCGGCGCTGAGGTACAGCGCGGCCGCGCCGACGAACATCACGAGTGAGGCGACGTTGGTGTAGACGAAGAACTTCATCGCGGCGTACCTCCTGCGGTCGCCGCCCCAGACGGCGATGAGGAAGTACATCGGGATGAGGACGGCCTCCCAGAAGACGTAGAACACCAGGAAGTCCAGCGAGACGAAGACCCCTATCAAGGCGGCCTCGAGGAACAGGACGAGGGCGTAGAACTCGGCGCGGTGGTCGGTTATCGACGGCCACGCCGACATCACCGCGGTAGAGGTCAGCAGCGTGGTGAGGAGGACGAGCGGCATGCTGACGCCGTCGAGGCCGACGAGGTACTGGACCTCGTAGCCTGCTACCGAGAACCAGTGGACGCTCTCCTGGAGCGCGGCGTTGTCAGCGCTCAAAAGGGCGTTTCCGCCTGCGGTGAAATCCGCGAGCCAGACGTAGAAGCTGGCGGCGAGCGGCGCGAGCGACAGTGCGAACGCCACGTAGCCGGCGCGGTCGTCGCCCGCTACCTTCGCGGCCGCCAGAGTCACCGCCGCGGCTACGAGCGGCAGGGCGACGAGGACGGTGATCCAGGGCACCGCCATCTAGAGCCACCCCCCTACGAAGCCCACGAGAAGCAGCAGTAGGACGACGCCGGTGGCGAACACCGCTGCGTAGTCTCGGACGACACCGGTCTGCAGCCGGCGGAGCGTGTCTCCGCTCCCGAGAGAGACGGTGGAGACGGCGTCGACGGCTCCGTCGACGGCGTCGCGGTCGAAGACGTCTATCCACCGGCTGCCTTCCAGCGTCCCGAACGCGAGCTTGGTCTGTGCGGCGTCGAGGTAGTACCTCCGCTCGAGGACGCCGGCGGCGCGTCCGAACCGCTCTTTGAGGGGTTCGTCGACGTCTCGGTAAAGCAGGTAGCCTGCGGCTGCTCCGGCGACGGCGAGCGCGAGCGCTATCACGAGAAGCGGGACGCTGACCGCGAAGGACTCGGCGTATCCGAGGCTGGCGGCGGCGTGTTCGTAGTAGGCGTGGGAGCCGAGGTAGTCGGCGAGCTCGTGCATCCCCAGGGGTTCGGCGTTGACGAAGCCGCCCACCGCCGCGAGGGCGCCGAGCGTCAACAGCGGTACGTAGACCGGTAGGCCGCCTTCCTCGGCTTCCCCGGCTTCGGTGCTGCGGGGTTCGCCGTGGAACGTCAGCGCGTGCATCCGGAACGTGTAGAACGCGGTGACGGGGACGGCGACGACGCCGAGCGCGAGAGGTGCGAGCAGCAGGGGTTCCGCTGCTGCGTTCCGGAACGCCGCGAGCAGCGCCTCGTCCTTGCTCCAGAAACCGCTGAACGGTGCTATGCCGGCGAGCGCGAGCGAGCCCGCGAAGAAGGTCCAGTAGGTGACGGGAAGCCGGTCCTTGAGACCGCCCATCTCCCACATGTCCTGCTCGTGGTGCATCGCGATTATGACGCTACCTGCACCGAGGAACAGGAGCGCCTTGAAGAACGCGTGGTTGGCGAGGTGGAAGACCGCGGCGGTGTAGCCGCCTGCGCCGAGCGCGAGCATCATGTAGCCGTACTGGCTGATGGTGGAGTACGCGAGCACCTGTTTGATGTCGTCCATCACCAGCGCCATCGACGCGGCGAACAGCGCGGTGAAGCCTCCGACGTAGGCGACGGCGAGCATCGCGGTCGGCGACAGCGCGTAGAGCTCGAACGTTCGGGCGACGAGGTAGACGCCTGCTGCGACCATCGTCGCCGCGTGGATGAGGGCGCTGACCGGAGTGGGGCCCTCCATGGCGTCGGGGAGCCAGGTGTGCAGCGGGAACTGAGCGGATTTACCAACGACGCCGCCGAGCACCAGGAGGGCGACCGCGGTGACGGCGGTGCCGACGTCGACGCCGAGCAGCGTGTCGCCTCCGTCCATCGCCGTCTGTGCGGCGGCGAAAAGGCTGTCTGCGCCGTGGTAGCTGAAGGTTCCGAACGCCGCGAACGCGAACGCGACTCCGACGAGGAAGAAGTAGTCGCCGAAACGGGTGACGAGGAACGCCTTCTTCGCGGCGGAGGCGGCGCTCGGAGTCGTGTACCAGAACCCTATCAGGAGGTAGCTGCAGAGGCCTATGAGCTCGAAGAAGAAGAACGACATCAGGAGGTTGTCGCTGAAAACGAACGCGAGCATGCTGCCGGTGAACAGCGTCATCGCGGCGTAGTACCGCGGCAGCCCTGACTCGCCTTCGGCGTTCATGTAGTACAGGCTGAAGACTAGCACGAGGGTGGCGACGAGGGTGACGACTGTAGCCATGAGGGCGCTGAGGGGGTCGATCATGAGGCCGTATCCCAGTTCGGGTGCGGCGCCTCCCGCGGTCCAGGTGACGTCGTAGGCGACGAACGGCGTCTGTATCCCGGGATGCAGGTAGAGCTCCGCGGCAAGCAGCAGGCTAAGAGCGAGAGAGCCCGCGGCGGAGGCTATCGCGAGTACGGTGGCGGGGAGGTCGAACCTGTCGCCGAGCGCGGTTCCCGCGAGTATCAGGGCGAACGCGGCGAACGGAAGTGCTGGCACCAGGAGCGCGACGGTGTCCAGCAGGGAGATCGTCTGTATCACTGTGGCCTCGCCGGGCACGCTACCACCTCATCCTCCTCGGTACCTCGACGTCGAGGGTACCGTGTCGTCTGTATACTACTATGAAGACCCCGAGTCCCACGGCGACCTCGGCGGCTGCTATGGAGAGCGCGAACAGCGCGAACACCTGTCCGGTGACGTCGCCAAACTGGGCGGCGAAAGCCACGAGGTTGAGGTTCGCGGCGTTCAGCATCAGCTCGACGCACATCAGGATGACTATCGCGTTCGTGCGGCTGAGCACGCCGTACAAGCCGATGGCGAACACCACGGCGCTCAGGAGCACGTAGTAGCTAGCTGGAACCATCTTCCTCCTCTCTGTCGTCTCTACGTCTCTCGAGGCTCTCGCGTGCCTCGTCCGCGTCGGTGCGGAGCTTCGACTCTACCGTGTCCTCTAACCTCTCCTCACGGGTCTCGCCGGGCTTCGCGAGGTAGACTCCGGCGACGAGCGCGGCTACCAGGAGGACGGCAACGGCCTCGAATGCTCCGAGGTAGGTAGTGAACAGTGCCTCCCCGATGTCGGGCGTCACAGGGGGCTGGAAGCCCTCGGCTTCCCCCCGGAATCCCTCTGCGTCCAGCGCGGCGGCGGCGACGGCGGCGAACAGCGCGGCGGCGACGGCGAACGGCAGGAGCTTCGGTCGGGCGAGGTAGGTGCGTGCGGCTTCCTTCACCGGCTCACCTCCTCGTCGTTGCCTTCGACGGTGCTGCGCATGAACATGACTGCGAAGACTACCAGCACGAGGACGCCGCCGACGTAGACGAGCACCTGCATCGCGGCGAGGAACTCGGCCTGCAGGAGGACGAAGTGGGCGGCGACGCTTATCAGCGCGAGCCCCAGCAGCATGGCGTCGTAGAAGACGTCCTTCACCAGCACGACGCCGAGGCTGGCTGCGACGGTGACCGCGGCGAGGAGTGCGAACACCGCTAGCTCTAGTGACATCGTTCTAGAAGGAGATTGTTGGACTGTTTGTTTTTTGTTTCGGTTTGGCCACGGGGAATACAAGACTGCTATGGGGAAGCGACGTGTAGATTTGCTTGCGGGCGCGGCGTAGCGGTGACGGAGGTCGCAGGAACCGTGTGGGGGCGTCTCTACGCGGTGGCTGTCTCTGTCTCTGCAGAGTCCCCGTATCCGCCCCAGGTCCACTCCTCTGTGAACATCCGCCACCAGTAGTCCTCGAGGCTCATGTTGATGGGGTTGGCGTTGTCCTCCATGCAGGAGGCGACGAACCCGGTGTTCTCCTCGATGTACTTCCGGACCGCGCGGCGTTCGTCTCCGTAGAGGTAGTAGACTGCGACGGTCTTGCCGCGGCTCTTGCCGCTGCCGGTGTTGGAGCGGGTGACGTTGAGGTTGCCGACGAAACGGCGTTCGCTGGTGTCGGGTGTACGCGGTAGCTCGTCCGAGGTTGCGGGGCCTTCCTTCCGGAGGTGCCGGATGAGCTCGTTGTCACGTGTACGTCTTTCTGGTGGTG
>CAZXNG010000126.1:0-4324 GCA_964642065.1 uncultured Halobacteriales archaeon | reverse complement strand
ACTTCGGCACGGTCGTGATCCTCTCGGACGTCACGGAGCTGACGTCGGTAAAGCGGGAGCTTGAGGCCCGCAACCGCGAGCTCCAGCGACAGAACGACCGACTCGACGAGTTCGCCTCGATGGTCTCCCACGACCTCCGGAACCCCCTGACGGTCGCGAAGGGCAACCTCCAGCTGCTCGACGAGGAGGTGGACTCCGAGCTGGTCGACCACGTCGACGAGTCGATCGCGCGGATGGAGGCCCTCGTCGACGACCTCCTGACGCTCGCTAGGGAGGGCGACCGGGTCAGCGACGTAGAGGAGGTCAGCCTGGACGAGGTGGCGACCGACTGCTGGACCAACGTCGACGTCTCCAGCGCGTCGCTCGAGGTGGAGTCCGGCCTCCGTCTAAGGGCGGACGGGAGCCGGCTCCGACAGCTCTTCGAGAACCTCTACCGGAACGCCGTAGAACACGGCGGCGAGGACGTCACCGTGGAAGTCGGACGGCTCGACGACGGCTTCTACGTCGAGGACGACGGCGAAGGGATACCCGAGGAGGACCGCGACAGGGTCTTCGAACCCGGGTTCACGTCGACGGAGGACGGCACAGGCTTCGGCCTCGGCATAGTCCGGAAGATAGCGGAGGCGCACGGCTGGAGCGTACGCGCCACGGAGTCCGAGGAGGGGGGTGCCCGGTTCGAGTTCACCGGCGTCGACATCGTCGACTGACCGAAGCTCTACGGTAGCGTTCGACCGAACCGTCGACGTGTCGAACAACAAAACGGTTATACATCGCCAGCCCGCCTCTACAGCCGAGACCAGATGACGAAGGGAACCCCCAGCCAGGGCAAGAAGAACAAGAAGAAACACGTGAAGTGCCGCAGGTGCGGCGAGACCAGCTACCACGTTAACAAGAAACGTTGCTCACAGTGCGGCTTCGGCGAGTCGTCGAAGCAACGCAGCTACAGCTGGCAGAGCAAGGCCGGCGACAGCTGAGAGAGGCTGAACCATCCCGGGATACACAGACTCGGAAAAGATGCAGGACCGCTGCGGCGTAGTTGGCGTTCAGCTCGCCGACGGGGACGCCGCCCTACCCACGTACTACGCACTGTACGCCCTCCAGCACCGTGGACAGGAGGGCGCCGGAATCGTATCCCACGACGGCTTCCAGCAGCACGAACACAAGGCGCTCGGCCTCGTCAGCGAGGTGTTCGACGAGGAGGACGTCGATCTGCTCGCCGGCGAGAGCGCCATAGGACACCTCCGGTACCCGACGAGCGGCGAGATAACCGAGCTCAGCTGCCACCCCTACACCGTGAACTCGAAGCGCGGCAGCATCGCTCTCGGCCACAACGGAACCCTCGTCAACACCGACGAGATACGGCAGGAGTACGAGGACCAGGGCCACACGTTCTCCACCGACAGCGACACCGAGGTCATGGTGCACGAGCTCGTCGCCAACCTCCTCGACTACGACCTCATCCAGTCGATAGAACGCACGATGACGCGTGTACGGGGTGCGTACAGCGTCACCCTGATGCACGACGACCGCGTCGTCGGGGTCCGCGACCCACTCGGAATCCGCCCCCTCTGCATCGGAGAGCTCGAAGACGGCTACATCATCGCCAGCGAGAGCGTCGCCATCGACGTCTTAGGCGGCGAGCTCGTACGCGACGTCGCACCGGGGGAGGTCGTCGTGCTCGACGAAGACGGCCAGGGGTTCGAGAGCCACCGCCTGTTCGACGAGCGGCCCGCGCACTGCTTCTTCGAGTACGTCTACTTCAGCCGACCCGACAGCGAGATAGACGAACGACTCGTCTACGACGCCCGCCGCGAGCTCGGCAGGCTACTGTACGAGCGCCACGGAGTAGACACCGACATCGTGTCTCCGGTGCCCGACAGCGGCCGAGCGTTCGCCACCGGCTACGCGGAAGCCGGAGACGTAGAGTACGCCGAATGCCTGATGAAGAACCGGTACGTCGGCCGGACCTTCATCATGCCGACCCAGGAGGCCCGGGAGACCGCGGTAAGGCTGAAGCTCAACACCGTGAAGTCCAACATCGAGGGGAAGACCGTCACCCTCATCGACGACAGCATCGTCCGCGGCACCACGTCGACCCAGCTGATAGACCTCTTGAAGGAGAACGGCGCGGAGGAGGTCCACATGCGCATCGGCTCCCCGCCCATCGTCTCACCCTGCTACCTCGGCATCGACATGCCGACCCGTGACGAGCTGATGGCATCCGACCGCTCCGTCGACGAGATACAGCAGGAGATAGGCGCCGACAGCCTGGAGTACCTGACGGTGGAGGACATCGGCGACGGCCTCGACATGCCGACCGACGAACTCTGCACCGGCTGCGTCACCGGCAGCTACCCCGTCGACGTCGAAGGCGAGGACTACGGACGCGAGGGTGAACGCAGCGCGGTCGACGCGGACTGAAACCCCTGCGACAGAACCTCACTCCACGAACTCCACTTTCGAGAACTCGAACTTCGCGCCTCCGCCGGCTCCTTCGTCGACATCGACTTCCCAGCCGTGTGACTCCGCCACACGTTCTACAATCCGGAGCCCGAACCCCAGTCCGTCCTCCGAAGACGAGTAACCCGTCTCGAACACCTTCTCCCGCTCGCTTTCGGGGATTCCGGGACCATCGTCCTCTACGTAGAACCCGTCCCCGCACGCACCGACTGTCACTGTTACGTCTTCGCGCTGGTCTACTGCGTTGCGGAACAGGTTCTCCAGAAGCTGCTGCAGGCCGGATTTGTCCGCGTAGATCTCGAGGCTGTCGGGAGGCCGCAGAGTGGCGTCCTCCGCGTCGACGTTCTCCCAGCAGTCCACGATGACGGAGCGCAGGTCCGCCGCCTGCGGGTCGCTCCCCCCGCCCTCTCCGTGCGCGGCGACGAGTAGCTCCTGGACCAGCTCGTCCATGCGCCCGTGCGCCCGCTCGATGGCGTCGACGTGGCCGTCCAAACCCTCCTCGAGAGCCAGCTCGAGCCTGCCGCGAGCCACCAGGAGAGGGCTCCGGAGGTCGTGGCTGACGACGCTCGCGAACTCCTCCAGCCGTTCGTTCGCCTCCCGGAGGCGTATCTCCCGGGACTTCTGGTCAGAGATGTCACGGGTGTTGACGACGTAGTATCCCTCGGGCGTCGGGTTCGACGACGCCACGGACTCCACCCAGCAGTACGAGCCGTCCGCCTTCAGATGACGGTACTCCACCGCCTCCACCCCGCCGTCTCCCGCCACGACCGCCTCGAACGCACCCACGACTTCGTCGCGGTCCTCGGGGTGGAAGTACCCCGCCACCTGCTCGCCGACGACCTCGTCCTGTCGGAAGCCGAAGATGCGTTCGATGGACGGGCTCTCGTACCTGACGACGCCGTCCTCGTCCAGAAGGGTCAGCAGGTTCGTCGAGTGCAGCGGGATGCTCTCCAGAGAGACATCCTCGCCGGCGCCCGGCAAGGTGCGCCGTCTTCCTCCACTACCATCGTCCATGTGGACGGTTTGAGGCGGCCCCGCAATCACTCCTTCGTCTCCAGTACCATTCCCGCGTCGTTCGACCGCTCCCGAGTACCGCAGGCGTCGCCCTCGGTCAAGCCCTCGTCCTCTATCCAGGACTTCAGGCAGCGTAGTTGCAGAAAGCCATCGACGGGTCGCCGCGGCCGCCGACGGCCTCCGCGACGTAGACCGGGCGTGTTCAGCGACGTCGCTGCCGCAGTAAGTGCAGTCCATGGGATGGGTACAGGCCACGTACACTTACCTCCACACCGAGTCTGCAGCGGACGCGTACGACCGGACGGAGGAAGACCTAAGACGCCGGCGAGCCAGGGAACACACATGTCCGAAGAAGGGGCTGACGCCGGAGATATCTCGGAACGCGAACGCAAGTGGGGCGTCGCCGCCCACCTCGCCGCGTTCCTCGGAGTCCTCGGGATCCCATTCGCCAACATCCTCGGACCGTTCGCCGTCTGGCTCTTGATGAAGGAGGACAGCGACTGGGTGGAGGAACAGGCGCGCGAGAGCATGAACTTCCAGATCAGCATGACCATCTACACCATCGTAGCGGGCATCATGATAATCATCCTGATCGGCTTCGTACTGGTGCCGCTTCTGATACTCGCGAACTTCGTCCTCGTCATTATAGCGTCCGTCAAGGCCAGCGACCGCGAGAGCTACCGATACCCCGTCAACCTCCGGCTCGTGTAGACCTATACGGCGCGCGACCTCAGTGTGAATAGGAATCCATAAGTCCACGGTGCCGCTAGGAAAAGACGCGCGTGGGTAGCCAAGTCAGGCCAACGGCGCAGCGTTGAGGGCGCTGTCCCGTAGGGGTCCGCCGGTTCAA
>CAZXNG010000125.1:0-4346 GCA_964642065.1 uncultured Halobacteriales archaeon | reverse complement strand
GCATAAGATTTGGAAAGCCTTAAGTCCAGAGACCTGGAACGTAGTGATGAGTTGAGCATGACTGGTGAATGCTTTTGCCACCGACGGTGAGGTAGAGGAGAAGATAGACGACCTGCCGCCCAGCGCGAAGCTGGTCTACAAGGTTCTAGAGTACAACGGCCAGATGACCCAGAAGGAGCTGGCCTCGGAGACCCGTCTCTCCGTCCGCACGGTGAGGTACGCCCTCAACCGGCTCGGAGAGGTGGAGCTCGTCGAACAGGTGCCCTGCCTGAGCGACGGGCGCCGGACGCTTTACGACGTCGAGAGCTACGGCGAGGAAGCCGAAGCCGGCGTCGAAGCCGACGAAGCTGTTCAGGCGGACTGACGCCGCCTCGTTCTACGCGCAGTCCCGAAAAGGAGTAGTTGCTGCGTCGGTGTCGGCCGATACCGTCCAATACCCCATCCGACGGAGCCTGAATTGAATAGCCCCGCATCAGAGGCAGTCACCCCCGCGTAGTCCCGCGTTTTTCTGTAATCGTCTAACATGTAGTTCACGTGAAACCGAACCTATAACGTTCGGGTGTCGGATAGCCTCACCTACATGACCGACCACGTCGTAGTTCTTGGTGGCGGATACGCGGGAGCCCGCGCCATCAAGAAGCTGGAGAAGCGCCACGATGGCGACCTGACATGGGTAAACGAGAACGACTACCACCTCGTCCTCCACGAGAGCCACAGAGTCATTAGAGACCCCGAGGTCGAGGACAGCATCACCATCCCCATCGACGACATCAAGTCCGACTCCACGGAGTTCGTCGAAGGCCGCGTCGAAGACATCGACGAAGATAGCCAGACCGTCGAGCTCGAAAGAGGCGACGAGGTCGACTACGACTACCTCTTAGTCTGTCTCGGCAGCGAGACCGCGTTCTACGGCATCCCCGGGCTCGAGGAGCACGCGCTCACCCTGAAGTCCCTCGACGACGCCATGGAGATCCACGAGGCCGTCTCCGAGGCGGCGGCGGAGGCGACGGAGGACGACCCCGCCACCGTCGTCGTCGGAGGCGCCGGCCTCAGCGGCATACAGAGCGCCGGCGAGTTCGCCGAGTTCCGCGACCACGAAGATGCACCCATAGATATCTACCTCGTGGAAGGTATGGACAGCGTCCTACCCGGGTCAGACGAGGGGCTGCAGAACCGACTCGCGGAGATGCTCGTCGACCGCGGCGTCAAGATAATGACCGGCGACTTCATCGGAGAGGTCGACGACGACACCGTCTACGTCGGTGAGGAGGACGACGGAGAGGGGTTCAAGGTCGAGCTCGACTACGACGTGCTGCTCTGGACCGGCGGAATCACCGGACCCGAGGCCGCCGAACGGATAGACGTCGACAAGGACGAACGCAGCCACAGGCTAGACGCATCGCAGGAGTTCACGACCAGCGACGACCGCATCTTCGCGCTCGGCGACTGCGCTCTCGTCGACCAGAACGGCGAGATGGCGCCGCCGACAGCGCAGGCCGCGTGGGGCGCCGCCGAGGTCGCTGCGGAGAACGTCGTCAGAACCATAGAGAACAGGGAGCTGAAGGAGTGGACGTACAAGGACAAGGGCACGATGATATCCGTGGGAGAGGACGCCGTAGGCCACGACGTCATGTTCGTTCCGGTCGAGACCTTCGGAGGGCTCCCCGGCAGGTTCATGAAGAAGATGGTCGCCGCCCGCTGGATAGCCGACATCACGTCCTGGGGACGCGCATTCGGCGCATGGGGAGACCTCTAGAGCGCTCAGATAGGGCCGAAGGCGTCGACGGTCGCGGCCACCGATATACGAGTACAAAAGATAAAAGTTTAATGGCTGCCTGACTTAACAAGTCACACCTGATGTTACATGATTTTCCACCGGAGGGTGTGTGAATGGCAGGCTACGAGGTGCTCGACCACGAGCTCGTCCCGGAACACGTCGTGCTCGACGACGACGAGGTCGAGGAACTGCTAGAGAGATACGACATCAAGAAGACCGATCTGCCGAAGATAGGGAGGCTCGACGCCCCGGTGAAGGAGCTCGACGCAGGACCCGGAGATGTCCTCAAAATAGTCCGCGAGAGCTGGACGACCGACGAGGCCATCGCGTACAGGATAGTCGTGGACGAATGACCGCGCACGAGCCAGCGACCGCCCCGCAGACCGCCGACCTACCAGACGACACTCAGCAAACATGATGGACACGAGAAAGCTAGCCGACGCCTACTTCAGCGCAGACCGCATCGCAGAACACCACATAGAGTCGTTCAACAACTTCCTCGAACACGGGATGCAGCGGGTCATCGACGAGCAGGAGACCATCGACACCGACATCGGAGAGAAGGAGGGCGAGGAGGAGGTCTTCGTCGCCCTCGGCAACATCCGCGTCGGAACCCCGAAGGTGCAGGAGGCCGACGGCAGCGAGGAACCGCTGTACCCGCAGGAGGCGCGTCTCCGGAACATCACCTACAGCGCCCCGATGTACATGGAGATGCAGATAGTCGAGGGCGACAAGGAGTACGAGCCCACCGAGACCTACATCGGCGACCTCCCGATAATGATGAGGTCGAACAACTGCAACCTCGAAGGCCTCAGCGACGACGAGATAGTCGAGCTAGGCGAGGACCCCGAGGACCCCGGAGGCTACTTCATCGTCAACGGAAGCGAACGCGTGCTCATGACGAGCGAGGACCTCGCGCCGAACACAATCCTCGCGGAGAAGGACACCAAATACGGAGACGAGATACAGGTGGCGAAGGTCTTCAGCCACCGGCAGGGCTACCGTGCCCTCGTCGTCGTCGAACGCGGACGCGACAGCCTGTTGGAGGTCAACTTCCCCAGCGTCTCGAACAACATCAACTTCGTCACCCTGGTGCGCGCGCTCGGGCTCGAGACCGACGAGAACATCGTCCAGAGCGTCAGCGACGACCCAGAGATAGTGAAGTACATGCTCGAGAACCTCGAGGAAGCCGAGGCCGAGACCCACGAGGAGGCGATGGAGCGTCTCGGCAAGCAGGTCGCCCGCGGTCAGGCGCGGGAGTACCAGCAGAAGCGCGCCGACTACGTCATCGACCGCTACCTGCTGCCGCACCTCGACGGCGTCAGCGACGACGACCTCGAGGTCCGGCTCGCTAAAGCGCACTACCTCTGCCGGATGGCGGAGACCTGCTTCGAGCTCGCGCTCGGACGCCGCACCCCCGACGACAAGGACCACTACTCGAACAAGCGTCTGAAGATAAGCGGCGACCTGATGGAGGACCTGTTCCGCGTCGGCATCAACAAGCTCGCACGCGACGTCAAGTACCAGCTCGAGCGGGCTAACATGCGTAACCGCGAGCTACGGGTCGACACCGTCGTCAGGAGCGACGTCCTCACCGAGCGGCTCGAGCACCCGCTCGCCACCGGCAACTGGGTGGGCGGACGTAGCGGCGTCGCCCAGCTGCTCGACCGCGCCGACCACATGGCGGTGCTGTCCCACCTGCGCCGCGTCGTGTCGCCGCTGAGCCGCGCGCAGCCACATTTCGAGGCCCGAGACCTCCACAGCACGCAGTGGGGACGCATCTGCCCCGGCGAGACGCCGGAGGGACCGAACTGTGGGCTCGTGAAGAACTTCGCGCAGAGCGTCGAGATAAGCAAAGGCGTCGAAGACACCGACAATCTCGCGGAGACGCTGACCGAGCTCGACGTCGAACCCATCGCACACGAGGTCAGCGAAGGTCAGCGCGAGCGACTGAGGGAGGCGAAGGAGAAGCGCGAGCGGGAGGCGGAGGAGATGCGGAGGAAGCAGGAGGAGGAACGCTCCGACGACGAGGACGAGGAGGACGAGTCCGAGGGAGAGGAAACAGGTGAAGAGGAGGCCGAAGAGGAGGAGCCGGTTCCCGAAGCCGGAGACGGTGAACAGGACGTGGAAGAGGAAGCCGAGGAGGAAGAACCCATCTCCGAGGCGGGTGCCGAGGAGATAGAAGCCAACCCCGAATCCGGAGGAGACTGATATACATGCAACAGAGATCCAAGGTCTACGTCGACGGAAGCCTGGTGGGGACGCACGAGGACCCCGAGAAGCTCGTCGACAGCCTGAAGCTGTCGCGACGCCGCGGCGAGATAAGCCAGCAGATCAACATCAACAAGGACAGCCACACCGGCGAGGTCTTCATCGAGACCGGTCCCGGACGCGCCCGCCGCCCTTTGATAGTGGTGCAGGACGGCGAGCCGCTCGTCGACGAGGAGCACGTCGAGATGCTGGAGGAGGGCGAGATAGAGTTCGACGACCTCGTCGAAGCCGGCCTCGTCGAGTACATCGACGGCAACGAGGAGGAGGACGTGCTCGTCGCCATCGACGAGGACGAGGT
>CAZXNG010000124.1:0-4360 GCA_964642065.1 uncultured Halobacteriales archaeon | reverse complement strand
TTCGCGCTCGTGATCGCGGCGTCGCTCCTCGAAGCCGGCTCCGTGTCACACGACGCAGTCCCCGCCACACCTTTCGAAGCCGTTCTCGTCGTCACCGCGGTCGCCGGCCTCGGCTCCGCGGTCCAGCGCTCGTTCTACGTCTGGAGAAGGCTCGAAGACCTCTGAGGACCTATCTCCGGTCGGTAATCCGGTTGAGCAAGGTCTAAGTTGCCCTCGGCTTACCGTAGAGGTATGAACAGAGCACTGTCGGACGGCGGCTCCGACCCACCGCCGGAGTACGCGATACTCGGCTGCGGCAGCGTCGGCCACGTCGTAGCCAACAGGCTGTCCGACCAGGGCAAGAGGCTCGTCATCTACGACAGGGACGAGAGCCGCGTCGAAGCGCTCCGCGACCAGGACCTCAACGCGGTCCACGGAGACGTCACCGACCCCGAGATCGCGGCGGAGATAAGCGACACCCCGGTCGCGCTCGTGCTCACGAGCTTCGTCGACGACAACGAGGAAGCCCTCCGGAACCTCAAGGAGGAGAACCCCGACCAGTACGTCATCGTCCGCGCCACCGACCCCGTCAGCCACGAACAGCTGGAGGAGGCGGGCGCCGACTACGTCATCAACCCCCCGCAGGTCATCGCGGAGAGCGCGCTCCGGGCCATCGAGACCGGCGAGCTCGAGCACCGCGCCAGCCAGCTCGCCGACCTCCTACGCTCCGGAGAAGACGTCGCCGTCGTCGTCTACCGGAGCTTCGAACCCGACTCCATAGCGGCGGCGGCCGCCGTGCAGGCGATAGCGGAGCGGTTCGACGTCGAAGCCACCGTCGTCTACCACGGAGACCACCGCCACAGCCGCGGCGAGACCTTCGCCGACCTCGTCGAGGTCGAGGTCGAGGACGCCGAGGACCTCGACGACTACGACACCGTCGTCGTCATCGGACGCGCCGACGAGGACCGGCCGCCGGAGTTCGACGTCTCCGCCTGGATAGACCACGACGGAGTCGGTGCTGACGTCGACGCGGAGTACACGGACGTCGGCGCGAACACCGGCAGCAACTCTACGACGCTGACGCGCTACCTCCAGGAGGTCGGCGTCGACACCGGCGAACACCGGAAGCTCCTGACGGGCCTGCTTCACGGAATCAGGACGAAGACCCGGTACTTCAGGCGGAACGCGACGCCGAGCGACCTCCGCGCCGCAGCCTACCTGTATCCGCTCGCCGACCACGACCTCCTCGACGAGTTAGAGTCGACGTCGCGGTCGCCGGAGGAGTTCGACGTGCTCGCGCAGTCCATCATCAACCGCGAGGTCCACAGCAGCTACCTCGTCTCCAACGTCGGCTTCATCAGCGACGCCGACACCCTCGGACGTGCGGCGGACAGCCTGCTGGGACTGGAGGCTATCTCCACCACCGTGGTGTTCGGCGTCGTCGACGACAGCATCCACGTCGCGGCGCAGTCGAACGACGTCCGCGTCAACATCGAACGCGTGCTGAAGCAGGCGTTCGAGGAGGCGGAGGTCGTCGGCCACACCGACGAAGCCCACGCCACCGTCGAGCTCGGACTGTTCGGCGGCGTCGACGAGGAAGAGGAAGACCGGGAGATGCTGCTGGAGCTGGTGGACGAGACGGTGAAGACGAAGGTGCTGAGGGAGCTCAACGTCGAGGAGGTCGACGACGAGGGCGAGTGAAGGCGGAGGCAGATAGAGGTCCGCGGTCTAGATGGCTTCCTCGGCTTCCTCGGTGCGCGCCCGAAGCCGCTCGATTACGTCCTTGATGATGATTATGTCGCCGACGGCACTCACCCATCTGTAGGGGATTATCACGCCCTTGCCGTCCTCCTGCTCGAACAGCTCCTTGTTCGCGTTCCCCAGCGCGAGCCCCGAGATACGTCGTTCGTCGGTGTCCAGACGTACGTCCTCCACGTGGCCGACGAACACCCCGTTGTTAGAGTAGACGTCGCGTCCGATGAGGCGGGTGATGTCGTCGTCAGCCGGCATCTTAGGTACGACTTGACCCTAGTAGATTTAAAGCCATCGGAACCAGGGGTGAACTCTTAAACACGTGGAAGCTCTACCGCAGATGGATGCCAGCAGCCCTGTTTCTCGACTGGACTATCCAGGCTACCCCCCTGTTCTTCCTCGACCCGCTGGGGCTGCTCGCCCTGCTTTCCCTGGTTCCGCTGATACTGCTCTACATCTTCCAGCCCGACCCCCGGAGGGTGGAGATACCGACGATGGGCTTCCTCCCGACGCCCGAGGAGGAGGGCTCCAGCGTACCAGTCGTCGACCGTGTCCGCAGGAACCCCCTGCTGTTCCTCCAGCTAGCGGTGCTCGTCCTGCTGTCACTTTCGATGGCGTCGCCGTTCCTGCCCGTCGGAGGCACCCAGACCGCGGAGTCCTCCATCGTCGTGGTCGACGTCTCCGCCAGCATGGCGACGGAAGACGGCGACACGAGGTTCGAACGCGCCGTCGACGCAGCCCGCGAAGACGTCACCGGAGACACCACCGTCGTGGTCGCCGGCGAGACGCCGTCGGTGGAGCTCCGGGACGGCTCTTCGGCGGAGGCCATAGCGGTGCTCGACGAACTCGAGGTCAGGGACGTCGAAGCCAACCTCCGAGCCGCCATGAGCCAGGCGCACGCCGCAGCGGACACCGGCTCGCGGGTCCTCGTCTACAGCGACTTCGCCGGAGCGAGCGACTGGAGGCGGCCGGTCGAGGAGGCACGTGCCTCCGACGTCCCCGTGGTGCTCCACCAGTTCGCCGGCGGTGGAGACGACAACGTCGGATTCGTCGACGTATCCGTCGACGGCGCCACCGCCACCCTCTCGCTACACAACTACGGAGACTCCGCCGTCGACCGCACCGTCACCCTCGGCGACCGAACCGTCGACGTCACCGTAGAACCCCGTTCACGCGCCACCGTGAGCTTCGACGTACCCGCCGGCGGAGGCGTCGTCGAGTCCTCGCCGGGAGACGGCTTCGCCACCGACGACCGCGCCTACCTCGCCGGCTACCCCGACGGAGCGCTCGACGTGCTTCTCGTCACCAGCGACGGCGGCAACGTCGAGACAGCGCTCGAATCGTCCGGCTCCGTCGACCTCACGGTGCAGCCGCCTCCCGCGTCTTCGTTCACCGCCGAAGACTACGACGTCGTCGTCTACCACGCCGTCGACCTCCCGAGACTGGTCGGCCGGAACGCCCGCGACACACGCGCCGTCGTCGAAGCCGGCGGGGGAGCGGTCTTCACCGCGCAGCCCGACCTAGAGGGGATAGACGATAGCTTCGACCCGGTTCTCGCCGTCGACCCGGGCAGCCCCGTCGAAGGAGGTGCGGTCGACTCCGTCGGCAACCACTCGCTCGTGTCGGAGTACGAGTTTCCCGCGCCGACGGAGGTGCTGGAGGCAGAAGCCACGGGCGACGTCCCCGTCTCCTCCGGCGGACAGCCGCTGTTCGCCGAACGACGTGTGGGCGACGGAAGGAGCGTCTACCTCGGCTACCTGTCGAGGTCGTCGGACTTCGACGCCAGCTACACCTACCCGCTGTTCTGGAGGGACCTCGTGCACTACGCCGCCGACCAGCCGACCCTGGCCGACGCCAACCGCCGAACGGGAGCCACCGTGGAGTTCGGAGACGCTACCGTGTCCACTCCGTCGGGCGAAGCCTCCGGTGCGGTGTCGATGGACGAAGCAGGGTTCTACTCCACGCAGCGGAAGATGTACAGCGCGAACCTGTACAGCGTCGAGGAGTCCGACGTCGCAGCCGAATCCGTGGACGAGTCCCCAGGTGGAGAGGCGGCGCGCCGGAGCCAGGAAGGCGGTCTGCCGCTCGACCTGACGCCGCTCGTACTCGTGCTCGCGCTCGCCGCGCTCGCCGCCGAACTGGTGTTCCTAAGATACAGGGAGGACCTATGAAGACCGCCTCGACCGCATCGAAGGGAGGTGGGCCTCCGTGGTGCTAGGTCTCGCGTTCGACAGCCCGTCGGTCTTGCTCGCCGCACCCGTGGCGGCGTTCGCGCTCTACCACCTGTTCTACGTCTCCTCGACGGCTGAGATGACGCGCCGCAGGAGGACGGCGTTCTACCTCAGCCGCCTCGTCGTCGTCTCCCTCGTAGTCGCAGCGCTCGCCGGACCCTACGTCGTCGGCCCCACGACGGTCGAACCCGACGTCTCGCTCCAGGTGCTCGTCGACGGAAGCGACAGCATGACGGTGCTGGACTCCCCCGGGGACGACCTCGTCGAAGAGCTCGAAGCCGAGGGCGTCGACGTGGAGACCAGCCGGGTGGCTGCGGGAGACAGCTCCCCGGTAGGCGACGCAGTGATGTCGAACGTCGAACGCGGCGGCGACGTCCTCCTGGTGTCCGACGGAAGGG
>CAZXNG010000123.1:0-4361 GCA_964642065.1 uncultured Halobacteriales archaeon | reverse complement strand
TCTTCATGCATCCCGAGGAGGAGGTCAGCTCCGTCGAAGACGTCGTCGCAGACCACCTCGAATCCGACGCCGAAGAGATGGAGACCGCGCTGGAAAGCTTCCTGACGTCCGAGAATATCGACCTGCTGGGAGTCTCAGCGGGGGACATTGCCGAGCTCTCGGTGGAGGCACGGAATGGCTGACCCACACTGGCGGGTACTGCCGCTGGAGACCCGCGACTCGTACCTGAACATGGCGGTCGACGAAGCCGTCTCCGAACGCGTCGCGTCCGGCGAGAGCCCTCCGACGGTCCGTTTCTACCGGTGGCGGCCGTCCGCGGTCTCCATCGGATACTTCCAGTCGCTGGAGGAGGAGGTCGACCTGGAGGAGTGCCGCGCCGCCGACGTCGACTACGTCAGACGGCGGACGGGCGGCGGAGCCGTCTACCACGACTACGAAGGCGAGGTCACGTACAGCGTGATAGCGCCGGAGGAGCTGTATCCCGACGACCTCACGGAGAGCTACCGCGAGATATGCGGACGCGTGATAGACGCGTTCGACCGGCTCGGCGTCGACGCGGAGTTCGCGCCCATCAACGACGTCGTCGTCGACGGCCGGAAGGTCAGCGGGAACGCCCAGACGCGACGGAAGGACGTATTGCTGCAGCACGGCACCGTGCTCCACAGCGTCGAGCCGGAGGAGATGTTCACCTACCTCCGTCCCGACGTCGACAAGGTCAGCGACAAGCTCGTGGAGGGCGTCCGGGACCGTGTCACCTCCGTAGAGGGTCTCGTCGGCGGCGACGTCGAGGACACGTACGAGGCGCTCCGTGCGGCGTTCACCAGGGGACGCGAGACGGAGGAGGATTCGTTGGCTCGGGAGGAGCTAGAGCGCGCCGAGGAGCTCGTGGAGGAGCGTTACCGGTCGGAAGCCTGGAACCACATGAAATGACGGGAATCAGCAGCCGCTGGCGCCGGAGCCGTCGCTAAAGTCTGCCTGAACGGTAGAACACGAGCGCGCCGGCCGCCAGCAGCAGCACCGTCGACACCATCGTGGTTATGCTTCCGAGGGCGAACAGCTCGCTGGTGGCGCGGCGGGCGCTGACTATGCTGAAGACCTCGATGGGCATCGTCTGGTCGCGGCCGACGAGCCGGAGGCTGCGGTCGGCCTCGTTGTACGACAGCGTGAACGCGAACACCGCTGCGCCGAGCACCGTCGGTAGTATCTGCGGCAGCGTCACCTCGCGGAAGACGGTGACGCGGTCGGCGCCCATGACCCGCGCCGCACGCTCGTTCTGCCGGAGGTTGGGCGGGAAGCCCGCCAGCAGCACGATGAACGCGAACGGCAGCGTCCAGACGACGTGGACGGGGACTGCGAGCCAGAGGTTGCGGTCGAGTCCGAGGGTCTCCGTCAGCAGCAGGGTCGCGCCGACGCCGTAGGTTATCCCGGGGGTGATGATGCCGAGTATCAGGAGGAACAGCAGGGCGCGTTTGCCGCGGAACCTCTCGCGGTAGGCGAGCACCGTCGACGTCGCCAGCAGGGTCACGACGACGGTGACGACGAGAGCCAGCAGCAGCGACCTCTGGACGCTCTCCATCAGGCTCTCGTTCGACAGCATGTCTACGTACCACTCCAGCGTGAACTCCGTGAACGGCAGCGAAGCGCCGCCCTGGTTGAACGAGAACGCGACGAGCGACAACATCGGGAGGTAGACGTAGACCGCGGCCAGCAGCACGTAGACCCCGAGGACGTGCCTGAACCCGGGTAGCGGGAGCGAGCGCTTCAGCGACGCCGTATCCGACATACCGCTACCTCCGCCTCCCTACGCCACCAGAGGTCGTACGTTCGGGATCCACGTACATCTCAGTTCCTCTCGCGCCAGCTCTCCGCAGCCTCCTCCATCGTCACGAACTCGACGCCGTCGGTGTCCTGCATGTAACGGTAGAGCTCCTCGAGCCGCGTCAGCCGGTGGGCCTGTCCGATGACCTGCGGATGCAGGGTGAGGACGAAGACGCCGCCGTCGACGTGTTCGACCATCCAGTCGAACTGGTCGTACCACTTCTTGAAGATGCTGTCCTCGGGTATGTAGCCCATCCTGTGGGGGTTCGACCAGGTGTAGGTGAACGCGGGGAAGTCGTCGCGCTCCCAGCTCGCCGGCAGCTCGACGAGGTCTGTGGGTTCGCCGCGGTCGTAGGGGGCGTCCTCGGGGGCGCTCCAGCCGCCGTACACCCAGTGGGGTTCGAAGTCGTGCGCCATCTTGCTGCTGTCCCATCGGAAGCCGAGCTCGTCGAGTATCTCGAGGGTGTGTTCGCTGAAGTCCCACGCCGGCGACGCGTACCCCGTGGGTTTCTCGCCGGTGAGGTCGCGTATCGACTCGATGCCGCGTTCTATGTCGGCTTTCTCCGCCTCCTTCGACTCGTAGCTCGACGGCCCCCTGTGGGTCCAGCCGTGGTGCTGGACTCCGTGGCCTCGGTCGTGTACCTCGCCGCATATCTCGGGGAAGCTCTCGATGGTGTGACCGGGGATGCACCACGTCGAGGGTGCGTCGAGCCGGTCGTGGAGGTCGAGCAGCCTCGGCGCCCCCACCTCGGCTCCGAACACGCCGCGGCTGTGTCGCGTCGGCATGTCCCAGCTGCCGTACGACCACAGCCAGGTGGAGACCGCGTCGAAGTGGTACGAGATGGTCACCTGTGCGTTCGCCATACCCCTCCATACGCTTTGGTCGAACCAAAAGAGTTTCCCCGGTCAGATGGAGGGACCGAATGGATTCCGCGTCCTCGCTCCATAGACGTGAAACCGAAGGCGGGGAGACCTCCCGACCCTGAAGCACCGTCGGCTCGTCCGCATGGCGGGTTCAGTTGTCGCGGTGCGCCTCGGCGACGTCGTCGTGGACCACGTCGTCGGGGTCCGTGCGTTCGCGGTCGAACGAGGCGTCGACGGCGTCGTCGACCAGGAGGACGGCGCGGGCGACGTCGAAAGCCTTCGCGTAGACCTCCTCCACTGTCTCCAGCGGGTCGACGACTCCGGCCTCCCAGGCGTCGACGACGTCTCCGTCGACGAAGGCCGCGGCGACGCCGTCCGCCCTTGCGGCCCGCGCCATGGGTACGGCGTCGAGGGGGTCCATGCCCTGGTTCCTGGCCAGTGCGGAGGCGACGTCCTCGACGGCGTCGGCGTACGCCTCCTCCGCGGGGGCTGCGGCCTCGTCACGGACCGCGGCGGCCACCTCCAGGTGGACCGCGCCTCCGCCAGGGACGATGCCGTCTCCGGCGCGGGACGCAGCCTGCGCCGCCTTCAACAGACCCCTCCTCACGTCTCCGGCGAGGTAGTCGGGGGCGCCGTAGACTACGTACGCCATCGACCCGGGGTCTCGGCAGCCGTCGAAGAAGGTGGTGCGGCGGCGCTTCCACCTGCCGGGGTACCGGTCTCCGAGCTCGACCGACACCTCTCCGCTGAAGCCCAGATCGTCGGCGGCGCCGTCGGCCGTCGAGGAGACGGGGCTGGCGCCGGTGGCGAGCGCGAGCCTGCGGACGTCGAGCGCGGTGAGACCCTCGACCGCCAGGATGCCCGCGTCGGCGAGCAGGCATGCGTACTCGTCGTCGACGCCGAGCCGGGTGGCGACCACGTCGACGCCGAGGTCGACGAACCGTTCGACGGTGTCTCGCTTCTCCCGCGTCCAGGCGTCCGAGAGCCCTGCTGCGGCGTCGGGGTCCGACGGCGTGTAGACGACGTCGTCCGGGGGTTCGGGGTCGCCGAGACCGCCGGCTTCGTGGCCTTCGACGACGAGGACCGAGGCGTCCTCGACCCCCGAGGGCATGTCCGGATGCACTGCGTCCGTCCTCGGGAGGACGGCGCCGTGGACGAGCCTGACGTCTCCGGTCTCTCCGCCGGTACTGGTGTGGACGTTCAGAGTCCGGTGGTCGACGGAGCCAACGGTCCGCGCGACTTCCGCGGCGTCGGCCTCAGCTTCGGGGGGTAGCGGCGCCGCCGAGGTGGCGGCGGAGCGGGCGGCCGCTTCGACGACGCGTTCGGGGTCTTCGAAGGAGCCGGGGGTACGGCTGGAGCTCGCGAGGGCGGAGGTGGCGCGACCGTGGGCGCGTCGGTATCCGTCGACGACGCGTGTCGCAGGCATACCCGAGGTCACGAGGTCGGTTCCGCGCTCCAGCAGCCGGGTGGCGAGCAGAACCGCGGTCTTGACGCCGTCGGGTACGTCCTGTCCCTCGACGTCGGTGTCTCCCGGCCGGTCGGGTCCGGAGAGCCTATCGAGCACCGGCCAGACGGGGTGTTCGGAGGGCAGGTTGTCGAGCAGGGTGGCGCCGTCGGAGGTGACTGCGTACCCGACCTCGGTCTCGGACTCCGTCCGGTAGTTCGACAGCAGCTTCTGC
>CAZXNG010000122.1:0-4370 GCA_964642065.1 uncultured Halobacteriales archaeon | reverse complement strand
AGCGCCGGCAGGTAGGTGGAGGTGTCCTCGACGAAGTAGACGGCCCAGGGGACGACGAGCAAGACCTCTATGTCGAAGATGAGGAACATCAGCGCTATCAGGTAGTACTGTATGCTGAACCGGATGCGGGTGTCGCCGGTCGGCACCTCGCCGCTCTCGTAGGTCTTCTGCTTCTGGCGCTCCGGCACCGAGGGACGGAGCATCCAGCTGACGAGGTGGACGCCGACGGGCAACGCGCCGGCGACGGCGACCATCGCCGCGATAGCTATCCAGTCGCTCATGTAGGTTGCCAGTATATTAGCCTCGCGTCGGTCTTAAAGCTGTATGTATGAGGGGAAAGGAACGTTCAGCCCTGCATCTTCCGCGCGAACGCGAGGAACGCGGTGTGCGGCACGGTGTCGTGTTCGGGTCGCGCTGGGTAGCTGCTCCACTCCCGTCGACCGACCTCGACGGTCTCCACGTGTTCCAGGTCCGCGTCCTCGAAGGCGTCGTTGCAGTCCCGGACCTGTTCGAAGACGGGGCAGTAGCATACGACGTAGCCGCCGCTGCGGACGGCTTCCGCGGCGGCGGGCACGGCTTCCTCGAGGTGCATCATGTCGAGGAATACGAGGTCGACGTCGTCGACGGTAAACCCCTCCTCTTTGACGTCGCGGTGGTGGACGTCGACGTTGTCGGCGTCGACGGCTTCTACGTTGTCGCGGGCGGCTTCGACGAACTCCTCCCTGACCTCGTAGCTGTCGACGCGTTCGACGACGTTCGCGAGCGTGAGCGCGGTGAA
Source organism: uncultured Halobacteriales archaeon (assembly GCA_964642065.1). GTDB lineage: Archaea > Halobacteriota > Halobacteria > Halobacteriales > Halorutilaceae > JAQZDA01. Next base: position 3,592 of record CAZXNG010000122.1, on the reverse strand, counting down.
CGCGCTGCCGGTGCCGGCGTCGGCAACGCGGCTGCCGCAGCCGACGCCGGTGCGCGCGACGACGTAGCCGAGGTCCTCGAGCGGCGGCGTCTGGGTGCGCTGCTCCAGCCGGTGGCGGAACACCTCCTCGAGGTCAGGTTTCACGAGCGTGAACTCCTCGTCGAGGTGCGTCTCCACGGTGGAGCCGTACTCCTCCGCCGTGAGCTCCTCCGACAGTACGCCCTCGTGTAGTTCGACGCGGCTGCCGCGCTCCCTGAGGTAGGTGTTGTCGTCACCGACGAGCAGTACGAGGTCGTCGAAGCCGGTCATCGAAGGGGAGACGGCGGCGGGGGTGTTATGGATGTCGGAGTAGAGCGGCGAGGGTCGGTGCGGGACGTTAGGATTTCGCGTGGCCCGAGTCGACGCGAAAGCCAAAGGTCAAACCCGAGGAACAGGTAGAGACGTGGTGATGGACGTCTCTCTGTCGATGGCGCGGCTGCGGGGCCCGCTGATAGCCGCGGGCGCGCTGACGCTCGGGGTTCCTATGTTCTACCTCGAGATCGAGTCCACAGCGGGTCTCGCCGTCTCTTTCGCGGGCTTCCTGCTTCTGATGACGGGTCTCTACGACTGGAAGCGCGCGGCAGCCGACGAACGCAGCCGGAGACGCGGCGTCCTCGTCAACGTCGGAGGTGAGGCGGACGTCGCCGGCGAAGCCGAAGCTCTGCCGAGGAGGGATCCCTTTGAAGACGGTGACGGGTGACCCTCACGAGTTCGTCGAGGCGTTCGAACGCCGTTACCTGAGTCTCACGGAGCTACCAGGGCTCTCCAGGGTGGAGAGATACGACCCCGGCGACCCGACCCACCGAGAACGCCGGTACCTCCAGGTTGGCGTCAGGACGTCGTTCCCCGTCGAGGTCGTCGAGAGCTGGGAGCCCGGCTTCGTCGCCCGCCAGGTCGTCGACGGCATCGAACGTACGGAGCTCTCGGTCGTCGCCGAAGCCGCGGGTGGCTCGGCAGAGGACGTCGTCCAACCACGGGACGTCGAAGGCCTGCTGACCTCGCTGGCGGAACGCGACGTCGACCACCTGCTGGCACCGAAAGAAGGCGGGGTGCTGGAGATGCTACGCGCCGCCGGAGAGGTGGACAGGCGGCCGTCGGACGACGCTGTCGTCGTCGGTGCTCCTGACGGAAGAGAGGTGGAGCTCCACCTCCACTCCGGAGAAGGAGCGTACGGCCTGCCGGATGGCGTGGTGGACGTCGTCAGGAAGACGGGGGACGACGTCCGGCCGCCGGAGTTCGACTTCTTCGACGGGGCGGCGTTCAACCACGACAGGCGTCTGATGGTATACTTCGGCGACGACGTCAGGACGGTCGACGGAGAACGTTACTTCGACCTGCTGTACCGCGTGGTTTTCTCGCGGCCTGAAGTCGGAGGAGAGGTCGTCGAGATACGGATGTAGCAGAGTGGTTCCATCTACGGCAGCCCGGGCCGCGACAGTTACGGCTGTGAAGAGCGGGGTCCGCGTTATCTGTCCGGCGAAGATGGTGTGGGACGCCCGGCTGCCGGCGTGGTCCGAGGCGGCCACGGCCGGATGGGGCTTCGTCGTCCGTAGGTCCGGTCGACGCACAGGGAGCCACCCCCGAATCGCCCTCGTGCGTGTAGCACGAGTCGTGCCTGTAATCGAAGGCCTGCATCTTATAACAACGGTCGTTCAGAACTGGAGCGCGCGTTCAGAAAGCGTGCGCTGTAGCTCGTTCTACCCCCGTGCACTACACTTCGACGCCTTCGACGTGTTCGGCCTCCACCCTACAGCTCTCGTAGACCTCCTCCGCCCAGTCGAGAGCCTCGGGCGACCGCATGAACAGCGCCCCCTGGACGCGTCCCCTGTCGTCGTAGACCACGAGCACCACCCTGTCGTCCAGCAGCGCGAGCCCGAAGGGAAGCTCCTCCTCGGTCACCAGCACCTCCATCCCCTCTTCCACGGACGACCAGAACTCGTCGGGATAGTTGCTCGACAGCTCTTCGAAGACGCTGGACTCCACGACGAACTCCACGTCGAGCCCTACATCCCGCACTAACTCGGCGACAGAGGTCACGTATCTCTCGATTATCGTCGGCGCGATTCCACGGAGGGTCTCCGCGTCGGATGCTACGCGCTCCAGCTTCTCGATGGGTCGCTGGGGGGCGTGTCGCTCCGGCATCGCCGGCCGCGCGTCCTCCAGCACCTCCGCAGGGACGTCTACCTCGTCCAGAAGCTCCGACGCCTCGGCGATACGCTGCATACGTCGATGGCTGTCGAGGAGCAGGCGGCCGGTCACCGACAGCTCGTAAGCGTCTTCCTCCACGAGATCGTGGTCGCGGAGCTCCCTCACCGCCTTGTACACCGCGCTCTCGGAGACGTCGAGAGCGTCCGCGACCTCCGCCTTCCCCGAACATCCCGACTCTATGGCCTCCAGATAGTTCAGACGGCTGCAGAGGACGTCCAGTACTTCAGTCATCCAGACGTGGTTCGTAACAACGATGTAAAAGAGTTGTGACGGCGGTAACAACAGCCACCATCGAAAAGTTGTCAGGTATTCGTGGGCGTTGAGCTCCCGTGTTACCTCGCGTCCTCCAGCTCGTCCAGAGCGGACGGGTTCTCGATAGACGACAGGTCTCCGAGGTCCTCGCCCTTGTACGTCGCCTCGACGGCGCGGCGGATTATCTTCCCGCTCTGCGTGAACGGAAGCTCGTCGACGAACAGCACCTCGCGCGGACGGAACGGCTTGCCGAGCTCCTCGCCGACCTGTCCCCGCAGCTCGTCGCGGAGGTCGTCGCTCTCCTCGAAGCCGTCCTCGAGGACGACGTAGACGACGACCGCGGTGCCCTTCGTGTCGTCGGGTGCACCCACCGCCGCAGCCTGGTTCGCCGCGTCGTGGTCTACGACGGCTCCCTCGACCTCTGCGGGTCCGACCTTCCGGCCGGCGACGTTGAGCGCGTCGTCGCTGCGGCCGTGGAGGAACCAGAAGCCGTCGTCGTCCTTCTGCGCCCAGTCGCCGTGGTTCCAGAGGTCCGGCCACTTCGACCAGTACTCGTCGAGGTACCGTTCGTCGCCGCTCCAGAGCGACTTCGTCATCGAGGGACAGCTGTCGCGTGCGACGAGGTAGCCGCGTTCGCCGGTTTCTGCGATGGACTCGCCGTCCTCGTCGACGATGTCGATGTCCATGCCGAGCCCGGGGCCGCCGAGGGTGCAGGGCTTCAGCGGCTGCGTCGGCATAGGCATCAGGAAGCAGCCGAATATCTCCGTACCCCCGGAGATGTTGATGACGGGTGCCTCCTCGCGGCCGACGTTCTCGTAGAACCACTGCCAGGATTCGGGGTCCCAGGGTTCGCCGGTTGAGCCGAGCAGGCGGAGGGAGGAGAGGTCGTAGCCCTCGACCCAGTCGTCGCCGTGCTTGCGGAGCGCGCGGATGGCGGTCGGCGAGATGCCGAACTGCGTGATGCCGTGGCGGTCTATCATCTCCCAGAACCTGTCGGGTTCTGGGTGGTCGGGCGCGCCCTCGTACATGAAGATGGTGCCGCCGAAGTGGTGGTTGCCCATCAGCGTCCACGGACCCATCATCCAGCCGATGT
>CAZXNG010000121.1:0-4471 GCA_964642065.1 uncultured Halobacteriales archaeon | reverse complement strand
TCGAGGCGAAGGTACACGCCGCCGAACGCGACGCCTTCGGCGTGACGCTCGACGAACATCCCCTGATGAAGGCCGACCTCGCCGACATGACCGTGGAGCACGAGGCCGCCACCGCGCTGTCGTTCGACGCCGCAGAAGCGCTCGACGGCCACTACCGCGAGGGGGACGAGGAGAGCTACCGCTTGATGCGGATGCTCGTACCGGTGGCGAAGTACGTCACCGGCGAGCTCGCCGTCGAGAACTGCTCGTACGCCATGGAGGTGCTGGGAGGCAACGGCTACGTCGAGACCCACCCGACCGAGCGCCTCCTCAGGGAGGCGCAGGTCGCACCCATCTGGGAGGGCACGTCGAACGTCCTGTCGCTCGACGTCCTACGGGCGATGGCGAAGGAGGCGTCCCACGAGGTCCTTCTCGACCGCGTAGACGGCTATCTCGAAGACGCCGAACACCCGTACTTCGAGGACGTCGTCGAAGACGTCGAGATCTGGAGAGACCGTCTCGAGGACTCCATCGACCTCGTCGCGTCTTCCGGCAGGGACGAGGCGGAGCTCTATGCGAAACGGCTCGCCGACGAGGTGTACACGACCTACGCCGCCGCCCTGCTGGTCTCGGAGGCACAGGAGGAGATCGACGACGGAGACGGCAGGCTCGCAGCGGTCGCCCGACGGTTCGTAGACATGCACGACGAAGACGGAGTTCCCGACGACACCCTCCAGCTCGACCGGTTCGACGAGATAGCTGGGTACGAGACTCTCCCCGTGTCGGAGCTCGACTGACGGGAGCCACGGTCTTTATCCCAGGATGTCCGTGGCGATGGAGAGGTTCCGCAGGTAGTCGTCAGCAGTCGAACAGAGGGATGTCGTCGACCCCCTGTCTATCTCCGTAACGACGACGCCGCCCTCCACACTGGTGTCCATCTCCTCCGTGTTGTCCGGGGAGACGGCGGCGGCTACGTCCTCGGGTGCGTCGTGCGGGGTCTCGAACCTGACCGATGCCTTCAACGCCATCCCTCCTCAAGGTGGTCGACGAACGCGTCGACGTCGTCGGCGTCGAACTCCGCGCCCGCTTGCGTCCGGTGCCCTCCTCCGTCTCCACCCACCGCGGCTGCGGCCTCCTCCGCCGCGGAGGCGCAGTCGACAGAGCCGGAGCGCAGGCTCGCGCGGCCCCTGTCGACGTCGACGACCACGACGTCTTCGACGCCTCCGTCTATCCATCGCGAGTAGACGTCCGCGACCTCGGAGGTGTGTTCGCAGGTCGTTCGAACCAGGGTGAAGCCGTCCATGGCGACCTCTTCGGAGTCCTCGACGGCCGAGGCGACGCGGGACTCGAAAGCTCGTCTGACCCGGAGGGGTTCGTCGAACGCTCCCGCGTAGACCACCGAGAACGCCAGCCCTCCACGGCCCGTCCTGCCGCACGCCTCTACGGTCGCCGCGACGTCGCGCGCTGACCTGCGGTCGAACCCGTCGAGCACGACAGCGCCGGTCAGCTCCTCCACCGCGTCGGGGTCTCCGTCCTCGGCCGCTAGGAGCGTCACCGCGGTCTCCAGCCGGCCGTCTACCTCTCCGTCGCCGCCCTGGCTATCTGGTGACAGAGCCAGACGGTCGACGAAGTCCCGTGCTGCGGCGTAGTCGCCGGTGAGGCGGGTGTATGGGTCGACATAGTGGGCGAGAACTTCGGCGGGCTGCGACAGGTCGAGCCACAGGGAACCGGTCTCGGTAGCGAGGCCGAGGTCGACCGCGTGGCTCACTAGCTCCTCCGGCAGGTCTCCGTCTCCGGCGGCTCCGACGAGCGCTACGTCCGGGCGGTCGAAGCCCATCGCGAGCGCGACCTCGTATGCTATCTCGCTGGCGGAGCCCGTGGAGGAGTCCACGACGGAGACCACGGACGGGCTCTCTACCTCTCCCTCGTGGTGGTCGACTACGACGCAGTCGTCGAGGTGTTCGGCGTAGCTGGCTCCGAGGTCGCAGTAGACGTCCGCTTCTAGCTCGACGGCATCCGGGGGCTTCTCCACCGGCGTGAAGGTGAAGCCGACGTCGTTCGCCTCGAGGGCCATACAGAGCAACGCCGCCGCTGACACCCCATCTGCGTCCGCGTGTCCGGCGACCTCGACGTGTTCCTTCGACAGAAGTAGTTCGACCGCTTCCCCGTGGCCGCTGTCCTCCGCGCTGGTCGCCCGGCTCATCCGGCTACCGGCTCTGTCTCTCTATGACTCTTCGCGCCTGCTCCGGCTGGTAGCTGAAGTCCTCGGGTAGCTCGTCGCCCCGGTAGTAGTCCACTAGCCGGCGTATCTTGCTCTCGACGTTCTGGAGCGCGCGCTTGTTCGACGCGTCCGTCTGGTTCGCGTCCATGTGGTCGTTCAACCGCACGGCCTTCTCCATCAGGTCGACGAGGTCCTCCGGGTAGTCTCCCGCTACGTCGTTCTCCTCGAGTATCTGGGATATCTTCTTACCAGTCACCAGCTTGACGTCGGGGACCGGTTCGCCGTCCACGCCTTCGTCGCGCAGCCTGATACCTATCTCGCTCGTCGACAGCCCCTGTTCGGCGAGCTCGACGACGCGTTCCTCCACCGCGTCGGCGTCCTGGTGGCTCCACTCCGGGGGTTCCTCGGCGGCGGGGTTGTCCGAGGAGCTCGAACCCCTCCTCCGGGTATGCATACGTGCCATACGGTCCGGTTGACGTCCACCGAGTTTAAGGCTAACTATAATCAGATGACTCCCGGTCGGGGGACTCGTCAGTCGAGGGCCTCGGCGAGCGCTTCGAACGCCTTCCTTCGGTGCGACACCTCGTTCTTCCTCTCCGGGGACATCTCCGCGTACGTCTCACCCGTCTCGTGTTCGAATATCGGGTCGTAGCCGAAGCCCTCGCCCCCCCGCTCCTCGGAGGCTATACGTCCTCGGGAGACGCCTGTGTAGGTCTCGACGGCGTCGCCGTCGGTGTACGCCACCGCACATCTGAACTCCGCGCCACGATCGTCGACGTCCTCCATGGTCTTCAACACGCCCTCGTTACCCAGCGTACCGTAGACGTAGGAGCTGTAGGGTCCGGGGAAGCCGTCGAGCGCGTCGACGAACAGGCCGGAGTCGTCGACGAACACCGGCTGCTCGAACTCACTGTAGCACTCCTCGACCCCGCGGGAGGCTATCTCCTCGAGGTCGTCGGACTGTATCTCGGCGTAGTCGTACTCGACGCGTTCGACGTCGCCGAGTATCTCGTCCGCCTCCCGTGCTTTCCCCGGGTTGCCGGTGACGAACAGTAGAGTCATCGGCTTTAACGCGGTGCGGCCGCGGCATAAACCCTGCTCTACCTCGTCAGCCCCAACACCTCGTATGCGGGGCGCCAGAGGGATGGGTTTGGTTGACGTACCGCACGGTAGATGTCGGTCGAAAGCAGGTTCGACGAACCGTTCGCACCGGAACAGGCCACCGCGCTTCCCGCTCTCCTGTCCGAGGGCCCCGAGGCAGCCAGAAGTGCCGTCACGGATAACCCTGCCCGTGCCAACAGGCTGATGGACGAGGTAGACGACACCGACGTCGCCGAGGCAGCCCGCACCGACCTCGAGGTCGTCGAAGACGTCCAGAGGCTGCTCTGGGCGGTGCACGGCGAGAAGGTCGAGAGGTTTCCGGTGATCGGGTCCGCGGTCGAGTTCTCGGTCGAGGTCAACTACGTAGCCACCGACTCACCGCTGGAGGGACACGTGAAGACCGACCACGAATCGGGCACTCTCTTCGGGGGACCCGGGAAGAAGGACGACCCCGACCTCACGTTGACAGGTCGTTCCGCCGTACTCGCCGGCCTACTGACGGGCTCCAACGACCCCATAAAGGCTTACGAACGGGGGGACATCTCCGTGGAAGGCTCGCTCACCGACGCGCGCGGCCTCGCGGAGGTGCTGCGACGCGTAACTCGCCGACTATAGGGGTCCTTACAGCTCTACTGGCTGTTCTCCTGCATCTTCTCCACCGTCGTCCGTATGATGTCCTCGACGACCTCCTCCGCCTGATCCTCTCGTATCTCGTCCACGACCGCACCTCCGGTGCCCCGTATCAGGGACTCGGGAGCGCTGTCGAAGAACGGCCCGACCAGCAGCCCCATCCCCTCCCGGAAGGCGTAGGTCCTCTCCAGCAGCGCGACCTCGACCACGACCTCGCCGTCAAGCCTCTCTATCAGGCCGCGGCTCTCGTTCTCCGCCAGCCTGTCGACTATCCTGTCACCTACCTCCTCGATGATGTCCTCCGCGTCGTCTTCGTCGAGACCGTCCAGTATCGACTCCGCCGGTCCGTAGTTCTCTGGCTTGCTCATCCTGATTCTACCTCTGTGTACCGGTTATATCCACGGTTGTCTACGAGTCCTCTACCACCTTGAACGCACCGCTCCCGACCGCCACTAGCTCGCCGTCGGCCTCCACGTCGACGCGGCTGAAAGCCATGCTGCTGCCGCGACGGAGAACCTCTCCACGTGCGACTCTCTCGCC
>CAZXNG010000120.1:0-4507 GCA_964642065.1 uncultured Halobacteriales archaeon | reverse complement strand
GCTTCGGTGGCGGCGTTCGAGACTGCGCGGACCTTGTCCTTCGAGGCTTCGCGGAGCGCGTCCACAGAGTCCTCGGAGCCTATCTCCCCCAGGCTGCGGGCAGCGGCAGCGCGTACATCGGGGTCGTCGTCCTCCAGCCTCTCGCGCAGACCACGTTCGACCTCGTCCAGAAGGCCCTCGTCTTCGAGGTCGAGGGAGTATGAGGCCTCCAGACGGTCGGACTCGTCGGGGGAGGTCAGCTCGGAGATGGCTTCCGCCGCCGCCTCGGAGTAGTCGTCTTCGTCCGCCGTCCGAGTTCCTCCACTTGGTTCCGTGGAGGAACCCCTGTCGGACGGCATCTTCCTGGCTATGTCGTCTAGTTCTCTCTCCGGCATTTTTCCACCTCCCCGGGATACAGGCGGAGGCACCATAAATGTATGACGTACGGCGGTCGAACCTGTCTCGGACGTGCGAGCGACGGCCGAACAGTCCGTCAGCTGTCCGCGGCGTCGATGCGGGCCCGAGTCCGACGGTAGATCCTCAGTCCTGCGACCGTAACCAGCAGACCGACCGCCGCGACCGCGTACCCCTGACGAGCTCCCTCGAAGGCCACGAGGAAGACGCCGACGAAGAACGCTATCGGGCCGACGTTGAACAGCGCTACGAGGAGCCAGAACCTCGACTTCAGCTCCTTGTGGTCGATATCGTCCTCCCCGGAGTCTTCGGCGTCGTCCCCCGCAGCCTCGGGTCCCATCGAGCTTCAGGTTGGCGTTCCCGGGACTTCGAGGTTGCGGTCAAGGGATGCAAATGGAAACCATCATATACGGAGTTTCGACAACTTGGAAACGATAGACGATGTCCGAGGTCGAACGCGAGAGGATACTCAAGGATATAAGGGACGCAGAGCAGGAGGCCGAGGAAATACTCGAAGACGCCAGGCAGGAGGCCGAGGATCTGCTCTCCGAGGCTAGGCAGGAGGCCAACGACATGCTGTCAGAGGCCGAGCAGGAGGCGAGGGCGCAGCGCGAGGAGAGGCTGGAGGAAGCCAGGGAGTCCGCCGAAGAGGAGCGGGAGAACCTCTTGAAGGACGCACGTCAGGACGTCGAAGAGCTCGAGCAGATGGCCGAGGAGAACCTCGACGACGCAGCAGACCGGGTGCTAGAGCTGTTCGAGGAGGCGGTGCATGCTTAGGCCGGACCGGATGAGCCGGGTGTCGATAGCGGGCGCCGAACCCTACCTCGAGGACGTGATAGAGCAGCTCCACGACCTCAACCTCCTGCACGTCAGCGACTACGACGGGAGCTGGGACGAGTTCGACAACGGAACCCCGCTGTCCGGCGGGGAAGCGGTCAGCGAGAAGCTGGTGCAGGTACGAGCCATCGAGAACAAGCTCGGTCTCGAAGAAGGCGACTACGACGACCTCGGAGGCGGTAAGTTCGACTTCAGCGGAGCAGGAGAGGAGCTCGAAAAGCGGCTGGGGGAGATACGGAGCGAGGTCAACGAGCTCGACGACAGACGTGTCGAGCTGAGGGACGAGCTGAGGGACGTCCGCGAGAGACAGCGCAGCCTCGAACCCTTCGTCGAGCTTGATGTCTCTCTGGACCTGCTCCGTGGCTACACCTCCGTCGAGCTGCAGGTGGGAACTACCGAAGACCGCGGCGACGTGGAGTCGGCGCTCAAGGAAGCCGACTCCGTGGAGGAGTACGAGATCATAGGAGACGAGGTCGTTGCCGTCGTGGCCTCCACCCGGGACGGCGGTCTGGGCGACGCGCTTGCGGGCGTCGGCTTCAGCCAGCTCGATGTACCTGAAGAGGACGGCGACCCGTCGGAGCTGGTCGACGAACTGGAGTCTCGCGTCAGTGAGCTGGAGGGAGAGATAGAGGAGCTCGAGACCGAGCTCGACGAGATAAAGCAGGAGCACGGCGCGTTCATCCTCGCCGCCGAGGAGGAGCTCTCGATAGATGCCGAGAAGTCGGAGCTACCCCTCCAGTTCGCCACCACCGAGAACTCCTTCTACGCGGAAGGATGGATACCGCAGGACGACTACGAGGAGCTCAGGAAGGCGATACAGGAAGAGGTCGGCGACCACGTGGAGATGGAGGAGCTGGAGACCGCGGACTACGACAGACACGGTCACCCGGTCGAAGCCGACGGAGGCGACGAGGAGGAAGAGGACGTCGAACACGAGGACTACGAGAATCCGCCGGTCAAGCAGGACAACCCCGGCCCCGCCAAGCCCTTCGAGCTCCTGGTCAACACCGTCAACAGGCCGAAGTACACGGAGCTCGACCCCACGATAATCGTGTTCCTCACCTTCCCGTTCGCCTTCGGCTTCATGATAGGCGACATCGGATACGGCCTGTTCTACGTGGCCATGGGTGCTGCGATATACAGGTTCGTAGACAACGACGCCATCAAGGCGCTCGGAGTCATCGGCATCTGGGCTGGCGTCTTCACCATCGTCTGGGGCTACCTCTACGGCGACGCCTTCGGCGTCCACATCATCGATCTCGGTCTCGAACCACCACTGTCCAGCACCTTCAGCAAGGGAATACAGGTGGCGGACGTCGCGCAGACCTGGCTGGTGGCCAGTATCCTGTTCGGCATCGTCCACCTCAACACCGCGTACGTCTTCGGGTTCTTCAACCACGTCGGACACGACGTCAAACACGCTTTCTTCGAGAACGTGAGCTGGATGCTCGCGATAAACGGCTTCTTCCTCTGGGTGTTCAGCGGACATGCCGCCGGCGCTAAACCCGACTTCATCGTGGGTGAGACCAGCGTGCTCTACGAGAACAGCATGTTCGCCCTCGGCTTCCCCGGGGTACCGGCGGAGGTGGGTCTCGTGGCCCTCGCGCTCGGCGCGGTAGGCGCGGTCCTCGTCGTGGCCGGCGAAGGTGTCGTCGGAGCCATCGAGCTACCGGCGAACGCCTTCGGACACGTGCTCAGCTACCTCCGGATAATGGCGGTGCTGCTGGCGAAGGGGGGTATGGCGTTCGTCGTCAACCTCCTGGTGTTCGGCGCGTACGAGCACCACGGCGAGATCCACTTCGCGCTCTACGAGGCACCTTCGGCTGCGGTGGCGGCTGGACACGCGGAGAGCGTGGCGTTCCCCGGGCTCGTCTGGCTGGGTATAGAAGCCGGAGGCCTGATGCTCGCCGTCGCCGCGCTGGCGGCGGTGCTGGTCTTCGTCCTCGGACACGTGCTCGTGCTGCTGCTCGGCATAACCGCGGCCGGGATACAGATGGTCCGTCTCGAGTACGTCGAGTTCTTCGGCAAGTTCTACGAAGGCGGTGGCCGCGCCTTCGAACCCTTCGGCCGGAAACGAGAGTTCACCGAAGAAGGCAGCTGAAGCCGTCGACACCCGCTCCAGATTCTGTTTCTGGATCCGTCGGTAGACCTCCTTCTCGCGTCTCTATCCGGTGGTCAGGGACGCACGAGACTCCGGAGTCAACCGGCGTGTTTCGGGAGTTTTATGGGTATGGCGAGACCGAATTCAACCGTTACGGAAACAACAGAAAGAGGTAGATTCACACTATGCTAGAAGCACTCACCGACCCCGTACTGCTACAGGCCGCAGAGGGACTGTCCGACGAAGCCGCGACCGAGATAGCCGACATAGAAGGCTCCTACTTGGCGAACGCCGCAGCCGCGCTCGCCGTAGGGCTCGCCGCACTGGGCGCCGGACTCGCGGAGAAGGCGATAGGCGCCGCCGCCGTCGGCGCGATGGCCGAGGATCCAAGCATGTTCGGCCGCGGTCTCCTGATGACCGTCATCCCCGAGACCCTCGTGATATTCGCCATCGTCGTCATCTTCCTGGTGTAGACGCCAGAACCCTCCAAAAATGGCTCTGGAAACAGTAGTAGACGACATAAGACAGGAGGCACGCGAGGAGGCCGAACAGTTGCTGCAGGAGGCAGAGGAAGAGAGCGAATCCATCCTGGCGAGGGCGCGCGAGGAAGCCGAAGAGATAAGGGAAGAGGAAGACGGCCGCGCCGAACGCGAGGCCGAGGAGATAGTCGACGAGACCGTGTCGAGCGCCCGTCTCGACGCCCGGAAGAAGAGGAGCGAGGCGGAGAAGGACGCGCTCGCCCGACTCCGGAAGGAGGTCGAGGAACGTCTGCGTAACCTCGAAGACGGCAGAGAGGACCTCACCGAGGAGCTGCTCTCGGCCGCCGTCGAAGAGCTCGACGCCGACTCCGGACGCGTCTACGCAGCAGACGGAGACCAGGAGCTCGTCGAGGACCTCCTCGACGGCTACGACGGCTTCACCTACGGCGACGAAGCCGACGTACTCGGCGGAGTCGTAGTCGAAGCAGAGGAGGGGGACGTACGGGTCGACAACAGCTTCGACGGAGTCCTCGACCGCGTCTGGAACGACGACCTCAAGCAGATATCCGGTACCCTGCTGGGTGAAGGATGACGCCGAACGTGTCGTCGACCGAAAGCGGGGACGAGACCCGCAGCTCCAACTACGAGTACGTCGCGACACGAGTACGCGCTCGGAAGGCGCAGCTGTTCGACGACG
>CAZXNG010000119.1:0-4531 GCA_964642065.1 uncultured Halobacteriales archaeon | reverse complement strand
GTCGAGGCCGAGGTAGGGTTCGTAGTCCTCGAACAGCACCTCGTACGCCGGACGGTCGGGGTCGATGGCCTCGGCGTACTCCCTCTTCAGCTCCACGAGCTCCTCCAGCACGGGTTCGAACTTAGCGAACTCCGCCTCCTCCTTCGCCTCCCGCCAGACGGGGTGTGCTTCGGAGGTCCTCCTGCTTATCTCCTCGACGAGCTCGCCGGGCACGCGGTCGGCGCGTTCGTACCGACGGCGTACCTCGCGGACGACACTCCGCTGCTCCGCGTCGAGGTCCTCGTCCTCCGCGGCGTCCAGCAGTCGGCCGGTCTCGTCGTCCGTCAGCAGGTCGTGGCTGACGCTCGACAGCGTCGACAGCTGCTGCGCCCGTGCGGGAGTGCCTTCGTCCGGCATCATCACCTCCTGATCCCACTGGAGGACTCCGGACGCGTCGTTCACCGCGGATATCTTCTTCACCCTTTCGAGTAGCTCGTCGTACATCTCTGACGCGGAGGTGTCGCCCCGTCAAGTTAACTCCTTTCAGCCTTCGATTCCTGGTGGGGTTCGTCGAGTTCAACCGATAGTGCATCGGGAGGAGTTCTCCGTCGCTGTATAGGTCTTTCGGCGGTTCGATACGGTTAAACAAAGAATTTACTTGAAGGTAGCCCGAACTATCGGGTTAAGGTGACTCAGTCTACATGACGAAAGACGAGCTCGTATGGCGCGTCGCCGGTGGCTCCGGTGACGGCATCGACTCGACGGGGACCAACTTCACGAAGGCGTTGATGAGGTCGGGACTCAACGTCACCACTCACCGTCACTATCCGTCGCGCATCCGCGGCGGTCACACCTACTTCGAGGTCAGGGCGTCCAACGAGGACATCAAGGCGAGGGCCGACGAGTACAACGTCCTGCTGTCTCTCGGCGACAGCTTCGGCCGCGCCCCCGACGAGGACGCGGTCTACGACAACGAGGAGATAAAGCCCCTGACCGAGAACCTCGACGAGCTCGCGGAGGGCGGAGTCATAGTCTACGACAGCGGCGTCATCGACGTCGAGGATATACCGGAGTTCGACGAGAGGGTCGAGGAGAACGACTGGCACGTCTACCCCGTCAATCTCCGGGAGATAGCCAAGGAACACGGCCGCGAGGTAATGCGGAACACCGCGGGCGTCGGCGCAGTCGCCGCGCTCGTCGACATGGATCTCGATGCGCTGGAGGACGTCATGAGCGACAGCATGGACGGCGAGGTGCTGCAGAACAACGTCGACATCCTCCACCACACGAAGGACAAGATACTCGACGAACACGAGATAGACCACGACGTCAAGCTGCCCGAAGGCGAGGGCTCCGGCGACGACCAGGTCCTCGTCTCCGGCAGCCACGCGATATCGTACGGCGCGCTCGACAGCGGCTGCAGGTTCATAAGCGGCTACCCGATGACGCCGTGGACCGACGTCTTCGCCACGATGAGCAAGCTTCTGCCGGAGTTCGACGGCGTCGCGGAACAGGTGGAGGACGAGATAGCGGCGGCGTCGATGGCTATCGGTGCGTCACACACGGGCGCGAAGGCGATGAGCGGCAGCAGCGGTGGCGGCTTCGCCCTGATGAGCGAACCCCTCGGGATGGCGGAGGCAACGGAGACTCCGGTAGTGCTGGTGGAGGCGATGCGCGGCGGACCGTCGACGGGGCTGCCGACGAAGACCGAGCAGAGCGACCTCGAACACGTGCTGTACACCGGTCAGGGCGACTCCATGAGGGTCGTGTTAGCGCCGGGAGACGTCGAGGAAGCCTACGACCAGACGCGGCAGGCGTTCCGGATAGCGTACGAGTACAACATACCAGCCATATTGCTGTACGACAAGGAGCTCGGGGGCAGCGTCGTCAGCGTATCCGAAGAGGTGTTCGACGAGGAGGTCGACATGGAGATGCCTGCGACGTTGAGCGAGGACGAGATACCGGAGTACAAGCCCGAGGGAGCGCAGGACTTCCCCCGGTTCAGCTACGACGCAGAGAAGGGTGTGCCGTTACGTACGGTTCCTGGGCAGGAGGACGGCCGGTTCAAGACCAGCGGCAACGAACACGACGAGTACGGATACATCAGCGAGGACCCCACCAACAGGGTGAGGCAGATGGACCGCCGGCTCGAGAGGTTCGACCACGTCCGCAGCGAGCTCGAGGAAGAAGGCAACCAGACTAGGTACGGCGACGGCTTCGACGTCGGCCTGCTGTCGTTCGGCAGCAACAAGGGCACGCTAGAGGAGGCTGTCGACCGACTCTCGGACGACCTCCAGGTGTCGGCTCTCAACGTCAGCGACCTGGTGCCGTTCCCCGCCGAAGAGGTCGAGAAGTACCTGCAGGAGGTCGACGACGTCTACGTCGTCGAGAACAACTCCACCGGGCAGTTCCGACACCACGTCCAGAGGGAGCTCGGCGGCTACGGGGGGGAGCTGACGAGCGTGCTCAAGTACGACGGCAAACCCTTCCGACCCGGCGAGGTCGTAGACGCCGTCGAGGCCGCGGTCGAAGGCAGGAAGCCCGCGCCCGAGCACAACGTCCGGCTCCAGGACGCGGAGTCGCGCAAAGGCCGACAGATAGCCACGGGAGACTGAGGTGAGATAGAATGAGCGCATTCAACGCGATAGACAGCGAGGAACCGGTCGAGGTAGACGACTTCACCCCCGAGCTCGAGCCGCAGGCGACCTGGTGTCCGGGCTGCGGGGACTTCAGCGTCCTCAAGGCGCTGAAGCAGGCGTTGACGGAGGTGGGGAAGAACCCCGACGAGGTACAGCTGATGACGGGCATCGGCTGCAGCGGCAAGCTCAGCAGCTACTTCGAGAGCTACGGCTTCCACACCATCCACGGTCGACCGCTGCCGGTGGCGCGCGCATCGAAGCTCATCAACCCCGAACTCGAGATCATCGCCGCGGGTGGAGACGGCGACGGCTACGGCATCGGCGGCAACCACTTCATGCACACCGCCCGCGAGAACCACGACATGGTCTACATCGTCTTCAACAACGAGGTCTTCGGCCTCACCAAGGGACAGCCGTCGCCGACGAGTCCGAAGGGCCACAAGAGCAAGATGACGCCTCACGGCAACGCGAAGGCGCCCATCCGTCCTCTATCGATGGCGCTGTCCGCCGGCGCGACCTACGTCGCCCGCACCGCCGCCGTCAACCCGCGTCAGGCGAAGGACGTGCTCGTCGAGGCCATCGAACACGACGGCTTCGCACACATCGACTTCCTGACGCAGTGTCCGACGTGGAACAAGGACGCGAAGCAGTACGTGCCCTACATCGACGTACAGGAGAGCGAGGACCACGAGGACTTCGCGCTCGACGACATGCGCGCCGCCTGGGAGATGATGCGGGAGACCGAGGAGCAGCTGTACGAGGGCAAGGTCCTCACCGGTCGTTACTACCAGGACGAACGCCGCCCCAGCTACCAGGAGGAGAAGATGGCGCGCGGCGACCTGCCGGAGGAACCCGTCGCCGAGCAGTACTTTGACGAAGACTACACGCCGAAGCGGTCGTTCGAGCTGATGGAGAGACACAAGTAGAGGCGTCGAAGCAGCTTACCGACCCCCCTCCTTCTAACCACCATAGATGACGGTCTTCAAGCTCCTCCTGCCCTGGGTGATGAACTCGCCCCAGGACGCCGCGGAGTACGTCGAGTTCGGCGCACGTTACGTCGAAGACGTCGCGGAAGCGCTGGAGAGAGACGTCGGCGACCTGGCGGAGAGACGGGAGAACGCCCGCGAAGCGATGGAGCAGGGAGACACCGACGTCGACGACGACGTCGCCGAGCTGGTGTCGACTGTGCTCGTCGGCGACGCAGCGTTCTACTCTGCGTTCGTCGACTGGTTCCCCCTGAAGTACCGGGTGTTCGCGCGGCCGCTCGAGTGGACTTTCAACCCTAAGCTCCGCGAGGTCGCAGCCCGGTACGTCGGAGACGACCTGGTGGAGGAGATGCTGCAGGAGATGGAGTACTCCGCGGCGGAGGACCACGTCGTCGACGGCCGGCCCGCGATGTCGTACGTCGAGGGGGTCGGCGACCGCACTGTTCTCGTCGACAGCGTCCTCCACGTAGAGTGGTACCGGGACGCGTGCGAACGTCTCGACGTCGAACACGACGCCGCACGCCTGAGACGCACGGTGGAGGAGAGCCCCGCTTACTTCGCCGGCAGACGCGACGGCCTGTCCGAAGTCGTCGCGGAGACTCAGAGATATCTCTTCCTCGACGCCGAATGGCTGCGTCGCGTCGACGACGCCTACGGATTAGACTCCTGGGTGATGGACAGTGCGGCGGACGCCATCGAAGAAGCGGTCGAGGAGCTGTGACCGACCCGATGGCGTAACCGCCCGTCGGGAGCCGTCACCAACTGTTTAGTCCGCCCACCTACACGTCTCGAACATGACGGTCGAGATACCCGACCTCGGACTGGGAACCTGGAAGAACGAGAACCCCGAGCAGTGCGCCGAGAGCGTCGAAGACGCGCTCGAAGTCGGATACCGGCACGTCGACACAGCGCAGATATACGGCAACG
>CAZXNG010000118.1:0-4542 GCA_964642065.1 uncultured Halobacteriales archaeon | reverse complement strand
GACGGCGTCTACGGCGACCACGGGCTTCGAAGTCGGCAGCGTCGCCGTCCTCGGTCCCAGCAGCCTGAACTCAGCGCCGGCTGCGAGGGCACGCGACGCCGCGTGCATGACGTCGTCGTGGCTGACGTCGGAGTACGAGAACACGACGATGTCGACGTCCTCCTCGGCGACTACCTCCTCTAGCTCGCTCTCGGGACGCACCGGTACTCCCTCGTCGTATCTCTCTCCCGCGAGCGCCGCCGGATAGACGCGTTCCTCGCCGTCGACCTCCCCGAGGTTCTGACCCGGAGCGTGGGTGAACGCGACGACCTCGACGTCCGGGTCGCCGCGGAACGCCGTGTTGAAGTCGTGGAAGTCCCTTCCGGCGGCCCCCATTATGACGACCTTCTGCATCGGGGTGAAGTATAACCCACGGCAGGAAAAAGGTAGAGCATGGTAGAGACGCCGGACGACCCGGAGGGAGGTGTTCCACGGTGAGGGTCGTGGTGGCGCTGGGAGGCAACGCCATCTTAGACGGCGAAGGCTTCGAAGGTCAGGTCGACGCCGTGCGGCGGACGGCGCGCGAGGTCGCCGACCTCGTCGACCCCGACGTCAAGGTCGTCGTCACCCACGGTAACGGACCTCAGGTAGGCGAGTTGATGCTCCAGCAGGAGGCTGCAGGAGGAGGCCGGAGACCGCTTGACGTGCTGGTCGCAGAGACCCAGGGGCAGACAGGCTACCTGCTGCAGCGGGAGATGGACGCGGCGCTCGACGACGGTGTCGCGGCCACGACCGTCACTCAGGTGGAGGTCGACGCCGACGACCCAGCGTTCGACGAACCCACGAAGCCTGTCGGCCCCTGGTACACCGAGCAGGAGGTCCGGGGGAAGGAGTTCCGGGTCGAGGACGTCGGGGACGGCGAACGCCGGTTCCGGCGCGTGGTGGCCTCGCCGGAGCCCGAATCCGTGGTGGAGTCCCGCTGGATACGGCGCGCCGTCGACGAGGGATGCACGGTGGTCTGTGGTGGGGGCGGAGGTGTCCCCGTCGTCGCCGGAGACGACGGATATCGCGGCGTCGAAGCAGTCGTCGACAAGGACAGGACCTCCGCCCTCGTCGCCGCCGACGTCGCCGCCGACGCGCTGGTCTTCCTCACCGACGTTCCGCACGTCTACCTCGACTACGGCGGCAGCGCGCAGCGGCCGATAGAGCGTGCGACCGCCGAGGAGATGCGCGAACACCTCGCGGCCGGCGAGTTCGGAGTCGGCAGCATGAAGCCGAAGGTCGAGAGCTGCGTGGAGTTCGTCGAGGACACCGGTGGCGTCGCATCGGTCGCAGGACTCGGCGACCTCGATGCCGCGCTGACCGGCGACGCGGGAACGCAGGTTGTTTCACCGGGCGCGGAGTAGCTCTCTGTAGATGAGCGTACGAGAGGAGTTCGACGCGTGGGCGAGAGAAGGCCGCGACCGGGGGATGGAGGACAGGCACTGGCACACCGCCAAGCACGCGCTCGCGCGGATGCCCGTCGAGGCCGGCGACGTGGTCGTCGACCTCGGCACCGGCTCCGGCTACGCCCTCCGCGCGCTGAGAGATACCGAGGAGATAGGTCTCGGCGTCGGCGTCGACCGCTCCCCCGAGATGCTGTCGAACGCCCGAGGTTACACGGACGCCCCGAACGTGGAGTTCGTGCGCGCGGACTTCACCGGTCTGCCGTTCCCCGACCGTTCCGTCGACCACGTCTGGAGCATGGAGGCGTTCTTCTACAGCACCGACCCCGACGCGACCCTGAGCGAGGTCCACCGGGTTCTGAAGCCCGGTGGCACGTTCTACTGCGCGGTCAACTTCTTCGAGGAGAGCACACAAACCCACGGCTGGCAGGACGAGCTGGACGTCGAGATGCTGCTCTGGAGCCGCGACGACTACTGCAGTGG
Source organism: uncultured Halobacteriales archaeon (assembly GCA_964642065.1). GTDB lineage: Archaea > Halobacteriota > Halobacteria > Halobacteriales > Halorutilaceae > JAQZDA01. The sequence goes on along the minus strand of CAZXNG010000118.1, from coordinate 2,635 downwards.
CTTCGAACGTGCCGGTCTCCACGTCGCCGAGCAGGACTGCATCCCCGACGGCGACATCGATATACCGTCGGAGGAGGAGTTCCCGATACAGGATTGGGAGGACCGCGCTATCGGGGACTGGAGCAGCCGCGAGGAGATGGTCGACAGGTACCGGAGGTGGGGCACGCTGCTCACCGTCGGCGTGAAACCCTGAGCCACCGGGTCTTCAGGCCCCTCGGCAACGTATAAGTGCGAGTCCGACTATGGACGACCAATGACGGAGGACGAAGCGACCGGCAGCAACTTCGCCGTCGCCGGAGCAGCCCTGGCCGCGACCCTGCTGCTGGTCGCAGGCGTAGCCTTCCTCGGCTCCAGCTCCCCGTGGGCGGAAGCCGTCGACCCTACCGAAGGCCTGGAGCCTTCACCTTCGGACACCGACCTCTCGACCGGCAGGATGGGTGCACTCGTGGACTCCCACGACGACGGAGGCGACCTCCTCGAGGTAGACGACGGCGAAGCCGTCGACGGTGAAGAGGTCGACGGGGACCTCGAACGGAGCGTCAGGGAGTCCGTAGACGACCTCGACGAGGAGACCGCGGAGGAAGCAGCCGGATCCGGCGACGGCTCCGGGGACGGGGGAAGCCAGGAAGCGAAGGACGAAGCCGTGCAGCAGGTGCAGGAGGACGTGGAGGAAGAACTGCAGCGGGACGTCGACGAGGAGACCCTGCAGAGCCTCGTCGAACAAGCCCTCACCGAGCGGGCTGGAGAGGACGGGGGTGAAGGTAGCGGTTCCAACGACGACGGAGACAACACCTCCTCGTCGTCCTCGGCTGGAGCCGACCAGTCGTCCGCCGTCGACCGGGAAGGAACCACCGGGGAGAGGTCCACGGAGCAGGGGTCGCGTGACGAGGCAGCACCCGCCTCTTCCTCGCAGGAGGGCTCCGGTCCCCCCGGAGGAGACCTACCCTCTCCCGGGGTGGCGCCGGTGCTCGCAGTTCTCGTCGCGGTGGTCGCGCTGCTGGTCGTCGCTTACCGCAGGGACGCGCTATCTCTCGACTCCATCACCGACCTTCCGCACACCATCGCGGCCAAGGCGTCGGCGGCCGCGTACGCAGCCGCCGGGCTAGCCTCCGAAGCCCTCGGACGTATCCGCGAGGCATCGACGCCCCTCGAAGCCTTCCACGCGGTAGCCGCGTTACTCCGCCGGAGCCTTCAGGACGTCTTCGAAGACGAGCAGCGGTCGACCGAGGATATGGCGTCCGAGATAGCCGAGGTAGGAGACGCCGACGGCGGGTCAGTCGGCTCCGCCCGACAGCTCGTGATGGAGTCCTGGGGCGTGCTGACGCGTGCTTCCGGTCTCGACTCCCCGGACAGGAGGACGCCTGGTCAGGTGGCTCGCGCCGCCGTAGCGAGAGGCCTGCCGGCCGAACCAGTGAGACGTGTCACGGACGCCTTCCGAGAGATAGAGTACGGTGACGGAGACCCCGAAGCCCGAGCCGAGGAAGTGAGAGCGGCGATGGTGGAGATAAAGGACGCTGCAGGTGGTGGCTGATGGACATCTCGAACTCCATCTGGTTGGCCGTAGCGACGCTGGTAGCCGTCGCAGCAGCCTACCTCTACACGTCTCTCGTCTCCTACGGCCCCGTGACGCCCCCAGTGCACCCCTCGTTGTTCGTGGGGGTGGCGGCTGTGGCGCTGGCGGCGTTCACCGTGAAACAGGCGTTAGACAGCCGGTCGAACGTGGGAGGCCGTCGGATAGAAGGAACCGCTGCCCCGGTGGGAGGAGCCGGAGGCTCGAACCCGCAGTCGGAGGCAGAGCGTTCCGCTGGAGCTCGAGAGCTGGTCGACGAGACGGAGTCCTCGTTCGGCGTGACGGACGACATCTCCCGTGGCGTCGAAGGCGACGACGGCTTCAGGGTGGTGGGTTCGGAGTTCGACGACCTCCTGAGCACGAGCGTCGACTACGAAGCCGAGGACGAGAGAAGGAACCAGGCTCGACAGCAGGTAGTCGACGAACTCCGGGAGGCCGCGGCGTACTCGGTGTCCCGACGGATGGAGATCGCTCTCGAGGACGCGGAGGACAGCGTTCTGTCGGGCGACTGGACGGACGCACCGAGGGCGGCGGCGCTCCTGTCAGACGGAACCGGGCCGGAGCTACCCTGGAGGTACAGGCTGCTGGACCTGCTCGCCGGACGCGACGTCTTCCTCTCCAGCGTGGACGAATCCGTCGAAGCCATCGCGTCGGAGGAGAGGTATAGATGAAGGCAGCTGTGCCTCGATGGCGTGGCGCGGTCGCCGCAGCGTCGTTCGCGTTCGCAGCCGGTCTAGTGGCCGGCTCGTTCGAGATGCTGACGCTCGCCGTGCTACCTCTGTCGTACGCCGTTCTGGCGTACTCCGGCGAGGCACCTGCGTTCGAGCTGGAGGTCACCCGGGAGCTCGACGACGACTCCCCGTCCCCTGGACAGGTAGTGGAGGTGACGGTCACCGTCGAGAACAGATCCGACGAACACCGGCCGGACGTCAGGGTCTACGACGAACCACCTGAACGAGCTACCGTCGTCGAAGGATGCGCGGAGTTCACGACTCCCCTGGAGGGGGGAGGTAGCCACAGCCACAGCTACCACGTGAGGGTTCCCCGGGGTGAACACGAGTTCGG
>CAZXNG010000117.1:0-4548 GCA_964642065.1 uncultured Halobacteriales archaeon | reverse complement strand
TGCAGAACCACTACAACCTCGTCTACCGCGAGGAGGAGCGGGAGATGCTGCCGCTCTGCCGTCGGGAGGACGTCGCCGTTGTACCCTGGAGCCCGCTCGCACGCGGCTACCTGACGCGGCCGGACGAGGACGTCGACGCCACGGAACGCGGCGACACCGAGGAACATCTGTACGACCACCCGTACCGCGAGGGCGGCGGCCCCGAGGTCAACGAACGCGTGCAGGAGGTGGCGGAGGACGAGGGGCTGTCGATGGCTCAGGTAGCGCTCGCCTGGGTGATGTCGAAGGACGTCGTGGACGCACCCATAGCCGGCGTCACCAGCGTCGAACACCTGGAGGAGGCGGTGGAGGCGACGGAGGTGTCGCTGTCGGAGAGCGACGTCGAGTACCTGGAGGAGCCGTACGAGCCCGTCCGGGTGAGCGGGCACGAATGAACGACGACTCCGGAGTCTCCGGTGGAAGCCTCGACGACGGCGACGTACGCGTCTGGCTCGTGGAACGCACCTACAGCGACGACGAGCAGAACCTCGTGATAAGCGTCTACGCTACCCCCGACGGCCGGAGGTACTACCGTCAGGAACGCGCCCTCACGAGCTTCAGCGGGGCCTCCGGCACTCCCGCGTCGAAGATGGTGTCTGAGGACGACCTCGGAGAGGTGGAGGACGAAGACAGGGTCGAGAGGTACGTTAGGGAGGTGGAGCGTGTGCGGGCGCGGTACGACCCCGACGAGACGGTCTGACGGGTCTGTTTCTGCTACCTATATCCAGCTCTTGTACTTGTTGAACGCGTTCTTCCTGACGAGGAGTTCGAGGTGGCCGTAGGCTCCTGCGTGGACGCTGCGGCGGCTCTCGCCCTGCCACCAGCCCGGCAGGGACGCGTTCTCCCGCGACACGGCTGCGTCGAGCCCGCCGGTGACGGCGGTGTACTCGACGTCGTCGGGAGGTGGCGTGGAGTTCAGCTCCTTGACGAGGTCACTCGACGGAACCATGTCGCGGCCTCCTGGAGTCAGGTAGCCGAGGTACGCTCGGAAGCTACCGCGGTGCGGCGTCCCCACGGTGACGAGGTGCTGGACGTCGTCGGCGCCGTCCATCTCCTCGACGTAGTACCGGCTGTCGAGCCCTCCCATGGAGTGCGCGAACAACACGGGTCGTTCGCCGTGTCTCCTGCGGACGCGTTCGACGCGTCGTCCTACCTTCTCCGCGTACTTCTCCGGTGAACGAACGGTGGTGCCCGGAAGGTTCCCGAGACGGACGCTCTCGATGTCCTCGTAGCCGACGGAGCGCAGGTAGCTCCTGTACAGCCTCCACCAGGGGGTGTACCAGGCGTCGCCGTAACCGTGGACGAGGACGGCAGGTGGTTTCGATGCCACGACGTACAGGCTTCGACCTGGTCGTTATTAAGGCTTAAGCCCGAAAACATCGATACGCATAAAGTTTCTGTGGTCTTTCTATGGACGTATACCCCGAGCCGCGGAGATAACTACTTCTTCGGCGGGAAGACGTTACATCCGAAGCCGGTTTGCCGACGGAACGAGAGCCACCTGGTATGGAAGCAGAAGAGGTCGAACGGTATCTCGAGGTGTACGACGAGACCCAGGGGGTCCTGCCGAAGAAGCTCAAGAGCTACGGCGAAATCTACCGCGAGCAGGGGCATCTCACCCGCGAGCAGCTCTACGAGATAGCGTACGAGTCCTCGACTCGTAGCGCACACCACGTCCGCGACAACCCCGAGGGACGCTGCCAGGCGGTAACGGCGAACGTGCTCGCCGTCGAGGACGGCTTCTCCAAGATAGCTCTGATATCCGCGCTCAAGGGGTTCAAGGCGCCGACCGCCTCGTGCGTGACCGCGGCGCTCGACCCCGAGAGACACGCCGTCGTAGACACGCGGGTCTGGGCGTCGCTCGAACGTTTCGGCTACCTCGAAGGCAGGAAGGAGTCGTTCGACGCCGACGACTACTGCACCATGATAGAGCCGATACGCGAGATAGCGGACGAGACCAGCTACCGCGCGGTCGACGTAGGGTACGCACTGTTCGCCCACGACTACGAAGTCCGCGAAGGCACCCTTCACTAGAGCCGTCGACGGAGCGACGGAGTACCATACCTCGTAGTCGGGGTTACGGCGAAATCTAACTGCTTTTCTACCTCGACCTGTTAACCCCCGGACATGGACTACATCGACCGCCGTAACTTCCTCGGGGCGGTGTCCGCCGGTGCCACGCTCGGTGTCACGGGCTGTCTCGAAGGCGCAGGGGGGCGTCCTGAAGGCGTCGTCCTCTCCCCTCCGGAGAACTACGAGATGCTGAGAAACGCCGAGCTCCCGCATCCGATATACGGGGAGGAGCTCCCCGACGTCACCGTCCACGACCCCTTGAACGACGAGGACGTCTCGACGGGCAGCTACGATGGCGACCGACACGTGCTGCTGACGCTGTTCTTCAGCAGATGCACCCAGACCTGTCCTACCCTCGTCAGCAACCTCGTGCAGGTTCAGGCGGAGGCGGCCTCGGGCGGCTGGACCGACGAGGTGATGTTGCTCGCGGTCACGTTCGACCCCGAACACGACACCGAACCCGTGCTTCGGGAGTACGCAGACGAGATGGGCGTAGACCTCGAAGCCGGGAACTTCCGGTTCCTCCGGCCCGACGGCCAGGAACGCGCTCGCGAGGTGGTGGAGGAGGGTTTCGGCGGCGTCTTCCAGGAGAACCGTATCGAGGCGCACTCCGACATCGGAGGTAACGCGTCGCGCAGTCACGGAGAGGAGAACACCACCCACAACCACGACGGCGGCAACTCCTCCAGCAGCCACCACCACGGAGACAACGAGACTGGAGACGGTGGAGGGTCGGTACCAGAAGGCTCGGAGTACGTACACAGCGACCTCACCCTTTTCGCCAACAGGGACGGCGTCGTCGAACGTGCGTACACCCCGAACCCGCCGGCGGCACCCACCGTCGTCGACGACGTATCGACCGTGGTCGAACACTACCAAGAGTGACCTAGAGATGAAGAGACGCGACTTCCTCTCCGGCGTCGCTGGCCTCGGAGCTCTAGCTGCCGGTGGAGCGTACGCGTATCTACGACCCGCTCCCGAACGAGTCGAAGCCGTCGAGGTATCCGGCATCGAGGCCCGCGGGAGTGCGGGCGGAGACTTCACCCTGCCGCCGAACGGACAGACGACGTTCGTAGAGTTCTTCGCCACCTGGTGCTCCACGTGCGAGAGCATGATGCCGGAGGTAGCGGAGGCTCGACGGCGTCTCGAAGACGTGGAGTTCGTGAGCGTGACCTACGAACCCGTGGGTCAAACGCTTTCGAGGGAGGACGTCGCGGAGTGGTGGAGGGAGAACGACGGCGACTGGCAGGTAGTGCACGACGCCGACTACGAGGCGACGCGGGCGTTCGACGCAGCCGGAGTCCCTACATCGTACGTCGTCACCCCCGAGGGGGTCGTGGGATGGAGCGACACAGGCTACCACTCCGCGGACGAGATCGTGCACGCTGTCAGGGAGCACGGAGGCAGGTAGCTTGGCGGACGCGGCTCTCGGAGGAGGCGTCGCCCTGGCGGCGGGCGCCGGGGTGGCGACCTTCTTCAGCCCCTGCACCTACGCGCTGCTCCCGAGCTACGTCGGCTTCTACGTCGCCTCGGTCGACAGGGAGGAGGCGCCGGTCGGCGGCGCTCTCCTGCGTGGAGCGGCGGCCGCTGTCGGGGTTTTCGCTTCTTTCGCCGTGCTCTCGGTGGCGGCGTTCGAGGTCGCCGACGCACTCGAGAGACAGCTCGGCGTGGTGGAGAACGCGGTCGGTCTGCTGCTCGTCTTCCTGGGTCTCTTCACGTTGACGGGGCCCCGTCTCGGCTGGAACGTCACGCTGCCGCGACGTCGGGCAAGCGTCGCCGGCTTCCTGGGCTTCGGCGCGGTCTACGCAGCCGCGGCGGCGGGCTGCGTCGCCCCTGTCTTCCTCGGCGTAGTTCTCCAGGCGACGACGTACGGCGGCGCTGGAGCCGCGGTGGTGCTCGGCACCTACGCCTCGACCTTCGCGGCGCTCATGCTGGGGGCGACCGTTGCGACCGCGGTAGGCCACGGCGTCGGCTACGAGAGGGTCGAAGGCTACAGAGAGCTGGCGGTGAAAGCCGCGGGTGCGTTGCTCGTCGCTGGAGGAGTAGTACAGGTTCTCTACGTCGCTCCGTCGTGACCGTCTTCGTGACCGCGGCGGCCTCCGTCGGCGACGGTCTCCTCGTTCGCAGCAGGGGGTGGTGACGCTCGGATGTCCTCTCCTTCCTCCATGTGTTCCTCGACGACCTCGGCGTAGGCGTCCGGCATCACCTTGACGAAGCTGTCTACGACCTCGTCCCAGTCTTCGAGCACCTCCTCCGCCTTCCTGCTGCCGGTGTACTCCAGGTGGTTCTCCACCATCCGCTGGACGAGCCGTCTGTCGCGTTCGCTCATCTCCTCGACGTGCACCATGCCGGTGTTGAGGTTGGATTCGAAGTCGCCGTCCTCGTCGAGGACGTAGGCTTCGCCCCCGCTCATGCCGGCGCCGAAGTTCTTGCCGG
>CAZXNG010000116.1:0-4550 GCA_964642065.1 uncultured Halobacteriales archaeon | reverse complement strand
TGTCGGTCTCTACGCGGTCTTCGGCAGGTCGATGTCGCGGACGACACGCTCCAGCGGCTTCCGGAGCGCCCCCTCGCCGTCGATGGAGCCGTCTTCGCCTATGACGTACTCGCCGAACTTCTCGACGACCACCTCGTCGTCGCGGGTCTCGTAGTCCTCGTATCCGGCTTCCTCGAGCGCGCGTTCGATGCGTTCGAGGTTGGACATCGTGTAGTCCTCGTCGACGATGCGCAACCTGCTCTTGGGGAAGGCGTAGAACTTGTGGCTGCGTTCCTTCATCTCCTCGAACAGGTCGTCTTCGTCCACCTCCCGCCACTCCGGCCACCACTCGTCGAGGTCGTCCTCGAACGCCACGAGGACGACGGCGTCGTGGCTGCTGTACCGGGGGTTGAGGTCGGCTACGGTGTCGCCGTCCCGTACCTCCCAGTTCGAGGTCGTCATGTTCGGCTTGTTGACGACAACTCCGAGGCTCTGGTCGTCCGATTCCTGGTCTACTACCCTATCTCCTACGTCCATGTGTCGATGTTCTCCCAGCAAGTCGATGGAATACCGAGTCGCACCCGAACCTACATCGTGGCTGCACTTATCTCCTGCGTTCGACGGACACGGCTGGGGCGACCTACGCCGAAGACCCGTCTGCATCCACCTTCCGACGAAACATCCTTGCTCGCGGAGAGGTGAACCGGGGGTATGGAGACGGGTTACACGGCGAGACGGCGGTTCGACCGTAGGTACGAGGTAGGCGCGGGGTGTTCGTGGTGCGGGTGAGCGTCGTCGGCAGAGGCGGCGAGATAGACGCCGGTCTGCGGACTAAGTCGGAGGAGGTCGGCCGCGAAGTAGGTCGACGAGGCCACACGCTCGTCTGCGGCGGCCTCGGCGGCGTGATGGAGGCCGCGTGCAGGGGTGCGAGGCAGGAGGACGGCGAGACCATCGGCGTGCTGCCGGGCGACGAGCCCGATGCGGCGAACCCCTACGTCGACTGCGCGGTCGCCACCGGTCTCGGCGAGATGCGTAACGCGCTCGTCGTGAAGAACGGAGACGTCGTCGTGGCGCTGTCGGGCGGCTACGGCACGCTGTCGGAGGTCGCGCTCGCCCTCAAGACCGGCGTCCCCGTCGTCGGCGTAGACGCGCCCGAGGTAGACGGAGCCGTAGAGGCCGAAGACGCGGAGGAAGCGTTAGACCGCGCGGAAGAGCTCGCAGACGACCGGTAGCCGCGGCTTTCCTCAGGCGTCGGAGCTGTCGAGGCCGTAGTAGCCGACGAACCGGTAGCCGTCGAGCCCTTCGAAGTTCGTGCTGACGAGGTAGAGGTCGTCTCCGACGCGTCGGACCTCGTCGCGGACGCGGCGTGCGATGGCGGGGTTCGCCGGCTGGTCGTAGTCGAGCACCAGTGCGTCGCCGTCACCCGTGACGCTGTCGGCGACCTCGGCTTCGAACTCGAAGAGCTCGGTGGACAGTGGGCTGTAGCCGACGAGGTTGGCGCCTTCTGCTCCGCGGAAGCTCTTGCCTCTCCAGGGGTTGATGGCCGTGTTCAATAGCTTGCGCACGCTCGACAGCTCGAACAGGCCGCGGCCCGCGAGCAGGGCGCCCGATGCTTCACCCTGTATCTCGTCTGGTTCCGGTGTCTCACCGTCGGCGAACAGCCGGTCGAGCTCCCTACGGTCCTTTGCGACGAGGTCGTCGAGAGATGTCATCGGCCCGGGTACGTCGTCGACGTACCTCAACCTGTGGGTTCTCCGTCGAGCCAGCCCGTCTCTCGTCGCGGAGACACGGCTCAGTCGTACTTGGGGTCGCGGCGCTCCGCCCGCTCCAGCGCACGCTCCACGACACTATTGATGTCGCCCTCGTACATGGGGCCGTGGCCGGGGTACATCCGTTGGACGGACTCCGGCAGCTCCTCCAGAAGCGTGCGGAGGCTCTCTATCAGCGTCTCCCGTGACTGACCCGGCATGTCGGTGCGTCCGAAGCTGCCGTCGTCGAACGCGCCGTCGCTGTACACCGCTACGTCTCCGGTGTACACCGAGGATTCGCCGACGAGCGCTACGTGGTCGTCTGCGTGTCCCGGCGTGTGGACGACAGTACACATCTCGTCGCCCACCGCGACCGAACCGCCGTCCACGAGCTCGTGGTCACGTCGCGGGTGGTCGGCGTAAGCGTACAGGGGGCAGCCGAACTCGTCGAGCACCGCGTCGAGAGCGCCTACGTGGTCGCCGTGCTGGTGGGTGAGGACGACGGCGTCGAGGGAGTCGACGCCGCGGCGGATCTCTTCTATGGTGCGGCTTCCGTCCATGGCGCCGGCGTCTACGAGGACGTCCGCGTCTCCGGTTGCGAGCCAGGCGTTGGAGGTGAAGGTGTCGGCGTCCGCCGTGGCGTTGTGGACCTCCATGCATAGACGTTGGACGTCGACCTCCGTAAAACGAGGTGTCCGCCGACCGGGGGACCCGAGGGGCGGCTTCAGCCTGCGGTGCAGAACACCTGTGCTCCGAACACCGCTGCTCCGTCCTCGCTCTGTGCCACCCCGACGCCGACGGTGGTCCAGTTGCCGCCGAGGAGGGCCCGACGGTGTCGTTCGCTCGCCATCCACTCCTTCACCAGGTACTCGGCGACGTGGTCCTCGGAGGTCAGGAACACCGTCTCGTTGCTGCTGTCGTTCGAGGGTGGCTCGTACAGAGTCTTGTACCAGACGTGGGCTGCGTTCTCCGCGAGACGGAACGGTTCGACGTCGTCGCGTAGCGAGTCGCAGCTGTCGAAGTACCTGTCCTCCGGACTTTCACCCGAGGGGTCGACGTGTCCGACGTAGAGCTGCTCCGACATGTTCACCGCGTGTTCGCGCGCAGGCTCGGACAGCAAGTCGGACCGGTTCAACGGCGGCAGCGACCTGTTCTCGCGCTCCCGGTTGGTGTGCTCGACCACCAGCCGCTCCACCTCCCGGAGGTCCAGGTCGGTGCGGTTCGGCTGCCACTCCTCCGAGACCTCGTCGTACGGCACCGGAGTCGGGCCGTCTGTCGCCGCCGGTATCTCCGGCCCGGATCTGTTCGCGGCCGGGTCCTCCGACGGTGTCGCGAAGGTGAGGGCAACGCCGCCTACCACGAGGAGCACGGCGGAGGCGACGAGCACGACGGCGACGCAGTCGGCGTCAACAGCTCCCGAGTCACCGGTGCCACATCTATCCGTTCGTTCCACGTGGGGTCTTCAGCACGCGGGGGTAAACGGGTTTCGGGGCGTCGCCGCGGCCGCAGTGGCGGCGTCCGTCGTCCGTCCGGATTGAAGTACCAGGCCGCGTACGTCTTACCGTGACCGAGACACGGGTCTGGCTCGTCGAACGCAGCTACAGCGAGGAGGTGCAGAACATGCTGGAGCTAGTGTACGCGACGCCGGACGGAGAGAGGAAGCTCCATCTGCAGAAGATGCTGTCGACGCCGCGGCAGGCGGACGAGGTGACCGCGGCGCGGGATGTCGACGAGGAGAAGCTCGAACCCGTACGGAGCGAGAGCGAAGCCGACCGCTACCGGCGTGAGGTCGAGAGGATGCGTGAGAGGTACGACCCCGACGAACCTGTTTGACCGGAGCGGCTTCCCGTCGAAGCGCTCCTAACCGTCAGAGCCTCGAATTAGCTTCCCTCGGCGGCCTCCTCCATCTCCTCTATCTCGCGGGCGAACTCGTCGGCGTCGCTGAACTCCCGGTAGACGCTGACGAATCGGAGGTACGCGACCTCGTCGAGCTCCCGCAGCCGTTCGGTGACGAGCTCCCCGACCTCCTCCGTCTCCACCACCTGTCTGTCTCGGCTCTGGAGCTCGTTCTCCACGTCCTCGACGACTCGTCGGACCTCGTCCTCGGACACAGGTCGTTTCTCGGTGGCGCGGCGGACGCCGCCGAGGAGCTTGTCGCGGTCGAACGGTTCGACGTCGCCGCTGCGTTTCCGGACCTGCAGGGTCTGCCACTCCAGCCGCTCGTACGTCGTGAACCTGAGGTCGCAGTCCGGACACTCCCGCCGCCTCCTGACGGCTTCGCCGCCGTCGGTTGGGCGGCTGTCGACGACGTCGGTCCCGGGTTCCCCGCAGCTTGGACAGTTCAAAGCCGTAGCCTCTTGAGTCCACTATATGTTGGGTGTACATCAAGCTTACCCACTAGATGTTCGACGTTCGGTCGTCGTCTGCCTCTGACGGAACGACGCCTTACATCGCGGGGGTTTATCAGCTCCAGAGGTCAAACAGGGAGGTGATGCCGGAAATAGAGCTCAGCGCCGACCTGCTCGAACGGATCGACGGACACCTCGAAGAAGGAGAGAGCCGCGAGGAGTTCATCGACGAGCTGCTCGACATCTACGAGACCGAGGGCACGTTCGGTCAGGAAGGACCCTAGAGCGGAGGAGAGGGTCAGAGACGGCGTGTAAATCCGAGCGTCCACCGACAGGGTTTATACGCTGTCCCCTCGAAGACGAAGTTGATGCCAGAGATAGAGCTCAGCGCCGAGCTGATCGAACGGATCGACAGCCATCTCGAAGAAGGAGAGACCCGGGAGGAGTTCCTCGACGAGATACTCGACATCTACGA
>CAZXNG010000115.1:0-4591 GCA_964642065.1 uncultured Halobacteriales archaeon | reverse complement strand
CACCACCTCGCCGGGTTCGACGGAGTCGAAGCTCTCGGACCCCAGGTACTCGCTCTCCCGCCAGTAGTACGCGTCCTCCCCCGCCGGAGACGCTCTGTACATCCTCAGTTCGACGTCGACGTCCGCGGGTTCGACGTCGTCGCCGGCGTGCTGGACCTCGTAGACCAGGTCCACTGTGGAAGAGAGGTTGAGGTAGTAGGCCGGCTGGTTCTCCAGAACCTCGCCTTCGTCGTACAGGACGTTGGAGCGTTCGGCTTCCGCGGAGTGGCTCCACGACGACGCCACCGTCCATTCGGAGGCGACCTCCTGCTCGGAGACGGTGGCCGGCGCAGCGTGTGCAGAGAGAGCGAGGTAGCCCGCGACTACGGCGACCAGGAGCAAGGCTCCGACGAGGAACGGATACCACTGGTCTACGAGGTACCGCGTGGAGTCGGCTTCGGCGGTCGAGTCCACCGCTCTATCCACGGGGGAAAGGAGGTAGTCTACGACGCCGTAGAACCTGTCTGCGAGCTTGTCCGGTATCAAGTTGTTCTCGTCCCGTTGATTGCTATAGTGTTCGTAGAACGAACCATCGGTCTTCTCAGTTCACCCCGAAGTAGTCTTCACCCGTCTCGTTCGTGTCCAACCTCTCGAAGACCGCTCTACCTCCTCCACCGGAGCTGTCGGTGACGACGACTCCCTGAAGGAGTATCGTCTGTTCGTCGCCGGTCTGTACCTTCCCCTGAGCCGTCCACGTGATTGTGTTGGCAGTCGGGTCGAAGGTCGCTCCGTGGTTGCCGCTGACGCTTGCGACGGAGGCTCCGCTGTAGTCGAGTCCGTTCAGGTCCTCGAGCCGTATCTCCACCTGTCCTCCGTTGTCTATCGCCTGGCTCGGCGTGAAACGGAACTCCTGGGTTCCCGCGGCCTCGTCGACGTCTTCGGAGGTGACGTCCTGGAACCCGGGGCCTGGCTCGGGGTTGCCGCCGGTGCAGTCGTGGCCGACGTCCCTGAGCACGTACTCCGCCTCTATCGACGCGCTCGGCGAGCTCACGCTGTAACCCAGTTCGACGTCCGACGTACCCTGTGCACCCCAGTCCTCCTCGCAGACCAGGCCGGTGGTGTGGCTGTCGGACTGCAGCAGGCCGTAGCTGTACAGCCCGCCTTCGTACGTCTGAGTCTCGCCGTCAACGAGTCCGAGAGGATGCGCTCCCGGGTTCAGTATCTCTACCTCGACGGCGTCGAAGTCCTCGTTGAACAGGTTCGTGGCGTCGACGACGTCCTGCCAGCTGCCTGCGTCGACGCACTGCTGAGGTGTGTTCGCGTTCACGTTGCACGCTACCCTGCCGTAGGTCAGCTCCTGCATCCCGAGGTAGGAGTCGATGGAGGACGAGGGCACGGTGACAGAGGCGGTCCTGTCCGCATCCGTCGACTCGAACGCGGCGGTCGAGCTGAGCAGGAGCACGGCTCCCAGAAGGACCATCGCTATCCCCAGCGAGCGTGCTCTGTCTTTCATGTCCTCTGTTACCTGAGCTCCGGTGGTTCGTCCGAGTTACCTATCTTCATCCTCCTGCTCCAGAGGACGTGCGCGGCGGAGGAGACGCCGAAAGCCGTCAGTATCATCGCCGCCCACGCCAGGTCGGGTATCGACTCGGGGTAGACGTCGAGGGCGACGCCGCCGAGAACCAGCGCGGATATCAGCGAGAGCCCGAGGTAGTACTTGCCCCAGGGTATGGAGTCCTCGGGCACTATCTCCATGTATATCTCGAGGTCCTCCGCCTCCCCGGTGAGGGTGACCTCGCGGCCGTCGAACTCGATGACTCCGGCGTCCTCCATCGCCGGCAGATGGCTCTGCTGCATCGACGTGTAGACGCGGCGGCGTTCGTCGGTTTCGAGCTCCGAGACCTGCTTGTCGTACTCCCAGGCTGCGACACGTTCCGCGAGGTCGGATAGCTCCATGGGTGTGCCGAACCTCTTGCATGCGTGGAGCGCGAACCTTCTGCGCTGGTTGCTGAGGAGCGAGAACATCTCGTCCCTCTCCCTAGCCATCTCCCCCGTCTCCATCTTTGTGTGCTCTACGTCAAAAGTCGATGCGTAGTTTAATAAGTATTGTCCTACTTCTCTCGCATCGAAACCCCCGTCCCGAGGTCTCTGCGTCTAATCTACCACGAAAGACGGTTCTCATTAATCGGTGCTTTACCGGCTTCAGGCCCATCCATACGAGGAGTAAAGCCACTCCTGAACCATGTCAGGCGGCGATTACCTAAGTACCCCCACGTACAACACGCATCCACACCCCACACCACAGGGGGAGTGGTCAGACAAAGATGAACTTCAACAGGAGATTCGTACTCATAGCGCTCGGTACAGCAGCGATAGCCACCGGACTCATATTCGGCTCGGGGGCGTTCACCCAGGTCGAAGCAGAGAGGGCGGTGAACGTGGACGTCGCGGACGACGCGAACGCGTTCCTCGCGATGCAGTCGACGAGCGATCTCTCTGGGACGAACGCCGACAACGTAGTGGAGATAAACCTCGACGGTACAGGAACGTCCGCCAACGGTATCAACTACAACGCCACGACGACCGTCGACCCCGTGCTGAACGTGACGAACAACGGTGGACAGCAGGTCGAGCTCAGCTACAACCAGACCGCGACGCCGGAAGGTCTCTCGCTCGAGTTCAACCAGTCCGCCACGGCGACCCTCCCACCCGGAGCTACCGCCAACGTCTCGATAACCGTGGCGTCGGGCCCCGGAGCCCCCACGTACATCAACGGCGGATACCTCAACGGCACCGGCGCCAACGACGTCTCCGTCACCATCAACGCCACCGCGAACTGAAGCAGTAGGTCGCAGAGTTATCCGACGTAGGAACAGGGGATTATCGTCCCCGCGATGGAGACATCGACAGGTAACAACAAGTGAAGCCCAAGACCGCCGTCGTAGGGTTGCTGCTCTTCGTCGCCGTAGAGGCGGGCACCGGCGCGTTCACGACGGGGGACCAGATAGACGACGGGGAGGAGGTCTACCTCGACACCATCGACGGTTCACCCAACAGCGACGCGTACGCCCAGCTCTCCGCGGGCGAGCTACGGGTCGACGTCGACAGGTCGAACAGGCAGGCACGCACCTGGATCGACGACGTGTTCCAGATGGGGTACGCCGGCGACACCTCCGCGGAGGTCTGGATAGAACACGGGAGCAGCGGTGTGACGTTCTACGACTCCAGCGACCGCTCAGAGATAGAGTCCCCCGGTTCGAGCGTCTCGCTCGACCCCGGAGAATCTGTGGACGTCGGGATGCTCCTCGAAGTGGACACCGGTTCCACGTTGCTGGAGAACGTCACGGTGTTCGCACGGATACAGGATGCACACGAAGACGGAGGCGACGACCCGGTACAGGGTGGCGGAGGTGACGAGGACGACGTCGACCTCTCGAGCGAGGGTGTGTACATCACCGAGGAGCTGGACGAAGACGCCGACGTCGAGGTCGAGGACGACACCGTCGAGATAGATCTCGGAGACGTCTCGGTCTCGGTGGAGGAACCCCGGTTCCGGTACGGACTGACGCTCCGGCCGGATGCGATAGTCGCCGGCGAGTCCGCTGCCGTGGAAGTGAACGTGGAGAACGTCGGCGGAGTCGGGGGTTCCGCGGACGTAGAAGTCCGGGTCGACGGCTCGGTCGTCCAGACCGACGAGCTCTACGTCGAACAAGGCGAGGGCGGTCGACGTAGCTACGTCCTCGGCTTCGACGAACCCGGCGAGTACCAGGTGTCCGTCGGCAACGAGACCCAGGTCCTCGTCGTCCACGAGCGAGGTCTCATGAACCAGGCGGCGCTCGTCCTCGATGCGGTGACGCCGTCACCCACCCGGGCTCCCTGGGCGTCGCTCGTCGTCGCCGCGGCCGTCACCTTCACGGCTCTCTTCCTGATGACGAGGCGTAGACGCGAGGACGAGTAACCTTCGTCTCGACGAACAAGTCCTATCGGCTCCGATCGCCACTCGGCGGCGCGAGCGAAGGTATTTCAGACTCCACGTCCTGTTCACTTCAGTAGATGCCGTCGTCGAACCACGTCGACCGCGGGACTGTGGCCTCGATAGCCCTGGCTTCCCTCCTGTTGCTGATGGTCGTCGGCCACCTCGTGGGTCAGCCCGCGGTCCTCGGGTACGTCGAGACCGACAGCATGTCACCCGCTCTGGAGGCCGGTGACGGCTTCGTCGCAGTACCTGCGTTCCTGTCTCCCGGCGTCTCGGTCGGAGACGTCGTGGTCTACGACGCCCAGACCATCGAGGGAGGAGGACTCACCACGCACCGCGTCGTCGGGGAGACGGAGGGAGGTTTCGTCACCAAGGGCGACGCGAACCCGTTCACGGACCAGGACTCCGGCGAACCACACGTCACGGAGGACCGGGTGCAGGCGGAGGCCCTCCGGATAGGAGGCGACGTCGTCGTGGTACCAGGCGTCGGCGCCGCGATAGCCGCGGTCCAGGCTGCGGCGGGCTCCGTCGTCGCGTACGTCGCGGGTCTCGTCGGGGTCGGCTCGCTCGAAGGAAGTCAGGCCGGTGGACTGGCGCTGGTCGCCTTCGGCGTCGTGCTGTTCGCATCCTCTGCGA